>JAUWMY010000376.1 GCA_030612945.1 Desulfobacteraceae bacterium | reverse complement strand
TCCCCCTTTTGCAAAGGGGGATTGAGGGGGATTTTTCTAAGAACACCGGAGAACATGGAGGATGATGGAAGAACTGATTGGACAGGCTGCCGAAATCATTGTGAATTCAAAATTTACAATGGCATTGACCGGCGCCGGCATTTCTGTGGAATCTGGAATCCCCGATTTCAGGAGTGCGGACGGACTATGGGCAAAATTTGACCCTGCTGAATATGCTTCCATATACTCCTTCAGGGCCAAGCCGGAAATGGTCTGGGAAATGCTCCGGGAGATGGATAAGGTGGTCGGCCAGGCCAGACCGAATAAAGCCCATCTGGGGATGGGGGAACTGGAGAAAATGGGGTATCTCCATTGCATCATCACTCAGAATATCGATAACCTGCACCAGATGGGCGGTGCAAAGAATGTTATCGAGTATCACGGAAACTCCAGTACGCTTTCCTGTCTGTGGTGTGGGAAAAGATACAAGAGCGAAGAGAAGCGGGATGAATATCCACCGAGATGTGAGTGTCAGAAAATCCTGAAACCGGACGTTGTGTTTTTTGGGGAGGCCATCCCGGAATATGCTTTGAATCGATCCTTTCAATTTGCCTCATCGGCCCAGGCATTAATGGTAGTGGGGACTTCGGCTGTCGTCTCACCTGCCAATACTATTCCAACAATCGCGAAGCAGAACGGGGCAAAGATTATTGAAATCAATACGGAGCGGACCCACTTAACCGATTCGCTTACGGATATTTTCTTGCAGGGTGGCGCTGGAAAAGTGATATCAGACCTTGTGGAAGCAGTAAAAGGAAATGAAAAAAATTGAAAATTGAAAATTGAAAACTAAAAATTGTCTCTCTATCCCGTCAATCATCAATCGAAAATAGTCAATTTCCCAGGTTTACCCTGGTTTTATGAAATCTTTCAACGATATGACCTTACTCCCTTTTTTGGTCGACTCCTTCAAACTTGCCCAGGATCCTCTCACCTTTGCCTTGCGGAGTTCATTGATCATGGTTTGAAACTCAGGGTTTTTTTCAACAAGTCCCTGAATTTGCCGATTAAGGTCTTTCCAACTTGTATCAAGCTCTTCTGTGTCCAGGTTGAATTCTCCAATGGATGACAGCAATGATCCCAATTGTGACAAGAGGCCAAAGTGAGTGGCTCCTTGAAGATAATAAGGGCAATGGCACCATAAACTGATGCATTGTAATCCTCTCTTTTCGCCTTCTGATTGTATAAGAGAATGAATGGCACTTGGCCCGTGATAATCAATTGGAATGACATCCAGTTGTTTCAGTTTAGATAAGACGTCTTCCTTTGATGTAATCCCGGAAATAATCCTATCTGTATGAAGAACATTGTCATACATGCTTCCCAGGGTGATAATGGTCGCTATGTCCAGTTTTTTGCAAAGCGAGAACAGCTCATCCGTAAAATTGCGCCAACGAAGGTTTGGCTCACTGGCTTTTAGTATAACAATATCCCTTTCATCCAAGCCGGTACGGACAGCATAAAAAGAGCCGTTTGGCAGTGATACACTTTTTAATATTCCTTGTTCTATATTTGCTATGGGACGATTTTCATCATAACGGTAGAAAAGATCAGGATTGATCCTGGCAAAATATTTGGCCTCTAACTTCCGGATCAAATAAGAGGCCATGGCCCTTGAAAGGTCCATAGCATTGCCCCAGCCGTCAAACCCTGCAATGAGAAGCGCATTTTTAAGTTCTGGCAGTTCCTTTATGTGGATTCCTTGATTTCCCATACTTTCTATTTGACATCCAGGTAAAGGAATGTCAAGAGGTTCATTGCCTGTTCAAAATTAAGAATTGTTATTTTTTGTTGACAAAGCTAAAAAAAAGTATAAACCCTAACATTGCATAAAATTTGAGTTCAAAAAGGTATAGATTGGGTCAACCGTCCCATGCTGGCGTGATATAGAATGAGCGAAGCGCTTTTAGACCAAATATGTATGCAACGTTAATTATCACGATTCAGAATCAGTAGCCTTGCGATGAACGCAAGAAGGTGCTTGAAAGTCACCCGGATCGAGGAAAAGAAGCCTTGGCCATAAAGATCGATAATGGGCTTTTAGAGCAGGCCTGCAAGGAAATAATCGAGACCATCCTGTTTTGCCTCCCAAACGCTTACAAAGGCACCGTTTACCGCATAGGTAAGCCCCCTAAAATGATTGCAAAGCGGATCACTTCCGGGATTATTGATGAAGAGAGAAAAATAATCTCCTGGGGTCTCCCTGAAAGATCTGAATACAACCCGCCCGGAAAAAATTTCATTGATTATAGAGATCAACCCGGCCGTCCTTCAGAAGCGATGGCATGGTGTGTGGAGAAACAGAAGAGCTGGACAGCAGAGGACCCGAAAAATGACAGCCGAAGCGTCAGGCTTCAAGTGGAAGGTTCACTGGAAGACTTTCATCATATGGAGCCTGTGTTAGTTCGTAAAGATGATTTGAATATCGGGAACGGGTCGAGCCCTGAGTATCCAAGAAATAGTAAGGGAGAAATTATCTGGAAAGACTGTGACTATGTAGTGGTAGGTGTTATCAAAATCCATTTCCTACCAAATACCATAAAAAAAGGAAGCCCTGAGACCAGAGTTATAAAGAGACTGTCCCGGTCCCTTGGTACAGAGCTCCTGTCCTACCAGTTACGACAACATTCCCTTGACGCTATGAGTCAGCTTGCACAAGACCAGCTGCAGTCCTACAATATACTTGCGGATTCGCTACGTAATGCAATTACTAAGTCGGGTTTGATTTTTTCTCTCATTAAACTGGAACTGGGGTTCCTGCGTGAGCAATGGGAGCAAGTATTGCTGCGGCAGTCGGGTCAAAAAGAAATGAAACGAGAGGCGGTTTTAGCGCTAAACAGTGTTCTGAAGAACATGACGCAGCAGACAGATGAATTGGCAGTCAGTCTTGTTGGCATTCAAAATAAATTCCTGTATCTTTCATTTCCCCCGGAGCAGGGGAAAAATTGGGTCGGCATGCAGATCGAGGATAAATGGGACGAACTGCTTCACAGAAAACCGGTAGATGAAGAGCAAACAAAAGAGATCCGCCGGGGGATTGATCAACTGAAGCGGTCTCTTTACCTTGGGAGGGACCCCGAAATTCTTGCGACCTACAGCGATTTGTCCGAATCCCTGAAAAAGGAGTGGGTGGACCTTATTTATAGTGACACAGATCAGGTGGAATTCCATTTTCTCGACAGATTGATCCGGTTTCTGGGGGATTCATCTCTCAATCTACCATATCAAGAGAAGTCGAGAAAGGGCCTTATCCGTCTCAAAGCCCTTGCAGAAACCATGGGTCAGTTGGAACAGAGCACCAATATGATCTTAACGCAAGTGCTCAACGGCAATGGCAACGGGATAATCCCTAACCGGGATAAACCGGCAATGTAATCCTGCAAATTCTGAGACCTTGCGCCTGTAGCTCAGCTGGATAGAGCAGCGGACTTCTAATCCGCAGGCCGGGTGTTCGAATCACCCCAGGCGCACCAGTAGTATCAAGGGGTTAGCCGGAAAAGCTACCCTTTTTTTAGCCCAACCGTGGTATTTTATACCTCAATTGAGTCAAACTAAATTGAGGTGGTACTTGGTATCAGGTACTGGGTACTGGTTTAA
>JAUWMY010000355.1 GCA_030612945.1 Desulfobacteraceae bacterium | reverse complement strand
TTATATCTCCTGAAAGGTTAATCCTGGCTACGGGAAAGAACTATGTGCACCGCGTCTATCTTTCAAAAGGGATTTATGCAGACCTCACGTTGATTTTCCAGAAGGGAAGCTTCAGGTCGGTTAAGTGGACATACCCCGATTATGCAACTCCGGAACTAATCGGGATTTTTAATGAAATCAGAAAAAAATACATGGAACAGTTGAGGGGGATGAAACGCCTTGATTAAAAGCATGACGGCATACGGCAGGGGGGAGTATCATCTGGGTGATACACAGTTTATTGCGGAGACAAGGTCGCTCAATAATCGTCATCTGGATATCGTTCTCCGGATTCCAAGAAATTACCAGGTACTCGAGAAGGAGCTTAAAGACACAATCTCTTCCAGGATCAGGAGGGGCCGCGTAGAAGTGTCTGTGCAAATAGAAAACAACGGTGAAGAACCCCCTTACAGCCTTGAGCTGAATGTGCCTCTGGTAAATTCCTATTTCAAGATTTTGCATCAACTGGCCGAACAGTTTGACCTTGACAAAAAAATCCAGGTTGACTCCCTTTTACAGATGAAAGATGTACTTCTTTTCAGGCCTGAAGAGGTCGACATGGATAAACTAAGACCTGGATTCCAGCATGTAGTGGAGCAGGCCCTTGATTCTCTTGACATGATGAGGGTCAAAGAGGGAGAGGCTATTGAGGCCGATTTTGTAAAAAGACTCGATCTGTTGGAAGGGTACGTCAATGAAGTGGATAGACGGGCTCCCATTGTTGTTGAGGAATACAGGAAAAGGCTTAAGGATAGGATCGATCATATCATTGGGGATGTAGCTTTGGATGAGAGCCGGCTAGCCCAGGAGGTGGCGTTTTTCGCAGAAAAATCGGATATTACAGAGGAAATTGTGCGAACAAGGAGCCACTTGGCACAATTTCGTGAATACCTCTTAATGGATGACGCCCTGGGGAGAAGGCTGGATTTTCTGATTCAGGAAATCAATAGAGAAGTGAATACGCTCAGTTCAAAGGCATCTGATGCACTTATTTCCAAGGTGGTCGTGGAAATGAAAGCAGAGCTTGAAAAATTGCGAGAACAGGTTCAGAACGTGGAATGAAAGGAGATATCCATGAGCCCCAAGCTTGTCAATATTGGTTTTGGAAACTCGGTTGTTTCCAGGCGAGTCGTTGCTATTATTTCTCCAAACGCCGCTCCTATTAAGAGGCTCCGTGACGAGGCCAGGGATGAGAAACGGCTGATCGATGCCACCCAGGGAAGGCGCACCAGGTCGCTGATTATTACGGATAGTAATCACGTAATACTGTCAGCAATTCAGTCTGAAACTATTGCCCAGAGATACAGCCCTAATTGTACGTTAAGCGGGGAAGAAATCGAAGAATAGATATGTCAGGTAACCTCTTTGTAATTTCTGCACCGTCCGGGGCAGGGAAATCTACCATCATCAAGGCCCTCAAAGAGAGGATCGAAGGCCTTGGGTATTCCATCTCCCATACCAGCCGCAATCCCAGGGGTAATGAAAAGGATGGCATCGAATATCACTTTTTAAAAAAAGAGACTTTCAGGAGTATGATAGATGCGGGGGCATTTGTGGAGTGGGCTCAAGTTTATGATGACCTATACGGCACATCCTTTTCAAGCCTTGATGAACAGACCGCCTCGGGGCTTGACGTTCTGCTGGATCTGGATACCCAGGGCGCAAAAAACATCAAGAAACGTTTTAAGAATAGCGTGCTAATCTACGTGCTACCGCCATCTCTGGATGTCCTTGAAAAACGGCTGGTGGCGCGCGGAACGGATGATGAAACAGTCATAAAATCGAGAATGAAAAAGACCTCCAATGAGATCAAACAATGCGTGTGGTATGATTATATAATAGTAAATGATGACCTGGAAAAGGCCATCAAAGAAGCCCAGGCCATTATCCTGTCTGTGCGATGCCGCACTGATCAACAAGCATTGATAGTAAAAGAAATGTTTGACGTTTCATTTTAGGAATTTCTCACCGCTATTATTAGGGAGAAAATAACTTCCCCTGCTTCACGTCTGTTCGGCCTGTCTCGTCCGGGTCTTTTTCAATGGAGAGGATCTCCCCTTTCAAAAAGTACCGATCAAACAGGCGATTGAAATCGGTCCAGGCCCCCTCCCGCCTGTCTTTTTCCATAAAATGGCCCAACCCGTTTATTTTTGCATCCAGATCATCAATCATGTGAAGGGCAAAGGCCTCCAAAAACTTTGGCCTTTTAGGAGACCCGAAATCATACTGGCCGTGGTGGCTGAGTATCAGGTGTTTCAGTCGGGCGGCCAGTTCCTGGGGAAAACTCTTTAGTCCCCTTAGCTTTTCATCCACCATGGCTACTCCCATGACCACATGGCCGAGTAGCCTCCCTTCATCCGTGTAATCGATCTGGAGATAGGCCTTTAATTCCCTTATTTTCCCTATATCGTGTAAAAACGCTCCCGTTAGCAGCAGTTCCCTGTCCAACCGGGGATAATGCTCCGCCACTCGTACAGACATCTGGCACACTGACAAGGTATGCTCCAGCAGGCCACCTGTGTAAGCGTGATGAAAATTTTTTGCCGCCGGTGCTTTTTCAAACAAAGCAACAAACTCCTTATCAGCAAAAAAACGGTCAGTGAGCGCCTTCAGGTGGGCATTTTGCACGCCACTAAGGACATCCCTGAGAGCCTTCATCATCTGTGCGGTATTTCCAGGGGCAGATTCCAGGAAAATGTCGTGATCAACTTCTCCTTTCAAGGGGGCCAGCTCTGAAACAGTGCTCTGTATCTGGCCCCGGTAGGACTCGGCATTTCCCTCTACTTCAATGATATCTCCCTGATGGAATAGGGCGGAGTACTCTTCAGCGCTATTCCATACCTTGGCCCCCACATCTCCGGTTCGATCGGTCAGGGTGATACTAATGAAGGATTTTCCGTTTCGGGTTTTTGCCAGTCTTTTTTCCTTGACCAGGTAATGGCCTCTGACCGTATCTTTCTCCGTGATATCCTTGATCCAGAGGTGTGGCCTTTCTTCAGGGTCTTTAATCATCAAAATCCCCTGCAGGGCCTTTGTCCACATTTAGCTTGGATGCCCGTTCATGAATCTGGTTCTCAGTCCATTCAGAAGGGTCCTCAATGCGAGTGGCTTTTGGTCCCGGATCATAGGAATCTGCCTTTAGAATAGCATCAATAGCCAGAGGTGCTGTATCACTGGCGTTAAATACATTAGTGAGCAGCTCATAAACAAAGTCCTCCACGCCTTTTGCCATCCTTTCCCGCACATCACGGGGCAGGCCCAGGAGTTTATTTTCAAAGGGGAGGTTGAGCTTTTTGTAATTCCCGCCCTTAAGGCCTTTTTCATTGGCATACTCAACCATCTCAGCCCACATGTCTTTAGTCATCCCTTTATCTGCCATCTTAACAAATTCTCCGTTTTCATCCAAAAGGGCGTTGCCGTATTCATTGACCTTCACCCCCCATGTAATCATCTGGAGGGCAGTCGCGACATTGGCTTTTGTGGTATTGGTCGTTTGCGCGATGTCCCTGAGACGCTCAGAATTGTTACCCGAGGTCCCGTGCTGGGCCCCTGATACCTTGTATTTCGCCAGGGCATTATGGATCTCTGTTGTCAACGATATCTGGATACCCTTATCGCTGGCCTCAATGCCGTGGGGGGTTCCATTGTTTAGGGCGATCCAGGCGGGAAAAATATCGTGAGCGTTGAGACCCTGTATCAAGAAGAGCGCTTCATCAGCCGTTGAAAGACCTTCCTTCCCCTTTATTTCACCGACCTCAGTCTCATATCCGGCCCAATTGGGTACATAGGGATTAAGGGCGATAT
>JAUWMY010000004.1 GCA_030612945.1 Desulfobacteraceae bacterium | reverse complement strand
TTTAAGGGGGAGATTTCAACCAAAGGAACCCTGATTGTGGGTGAGACAGCAAATATCGAGGCGGAGATCCATGCCTCCCACATCATTGTCAGCGGAGAGGTGCGCGGCAGTATTGTTGCCGAAAATAAGATAGAAGCACACGCTCCGGGTAAGATTATTGGGAATATCCAGGCCCCGACTATCACCATAGATGAGGGGGTTGTTTTTGAGGGAAACTGCCGGATGCAAGAGCAGGGTGAGGAGTCCGAAAAGGACAAAAAAGTGACCGTATTGACACAATCAGCAGGGTCAAAGGAATAGAATTTGTACATAACTTAGCGAAGCTCCGCCTCAAACCAACGAGTTGGGGGAAATAACACGCCATTGCTTGAGGCCGAGCGATGCTGGATACTGGATGCTCGATACTGGATAAAGAAAAAAATCCTTTAAAAATCCAGCATCCAGGGACCAGCATCCAGCATCACGTGTTAAGTGCTGGTAATTGTTTCCTATTCACAAAACTCGGTTCAAAATTCACGATCTTGCTCTATTAAAGACTCCTATAGACCGGAGGGATATACACGGCATGCTAAAAATAGATTTTTCATTATTTGTTCAGATAGCCAATTTTTTATTGCTCCTCCTTCTCATGAATATCTTTCTTTATAAACCGATCCGCAAAATATTGGCTCTCAGAAAAGAGTAAATCAATTCCTTTGAAGGGACCATAGAAGGGTATCAAAATCGGTCTGATCAAGACGAGAAAGACATTGAGGATGGAATGATTCTGGCCAGAAAGGAAGGCCATAAGGAAAAGGAGAACTTTAAAGGCCAGGGCTTAGAAGCGGAGAAAGGGGTATTGCAGAAGGCCAGTTCTTCAGCAGAAGAAAAAATAGGCAATGCCAAACAGGAAATTGAGAATAAGATAGTTGATGTGCGAAAGGCACTGGAAGCCCAGGTTGCTTCTTTTTCCGAGGAATTGGCTGAAAAGATACTGGGAAGGAGCATCCAATGATCCTGTTTAAAGGTAAGAAAGGAAAATTTGTATTAATAGCTGGTCTCACCCTGATAAGTATATTTATTCTTTGCGGTTTAGGCTTTGCTTCTGAAGGTGGAGGTCATGGCGGTGCGGATGAGAGCCAGAGGCTTTGGGACCTTGGGGCGCGTTTTCTCAATTTTACCCTTTTGGTCATTATTCTTTTCGTGGTGATAAGAAAGTCCGGCGTTAAAGACTTTTTTTCTGCGCGCAGGGAGGAAATCAGCAAGAAGTTTGAGGACCTAAAAGAGGAAAGGGATACCGCTGAGGGCCGGTATCGCGAGCTGGAGGCGGAGCTAAAGGCATTCGAAACAAAAAAGAAAGAGATCATCCAGCAGTTTGAGGCAGAAGGTATTGCTGAAAAAGAGAGGATTATCGCTGAAGCCGAGGAAAGGGCTAAACAGATACTGGAACAAGCCGGTTTGACAATACAACGGGAGATCCAGGCTGCAAAGGATCGGTTGACAGCGGAAATGGTGGAGGCTGCCGCACAGCGGGCTCAGGGAATTATTGAAAAAGAGATAAAGGACAGTGATCAGGACCAGCTGGTTAATGAATTCATAGAAAGAGTGGAGAAGCTACATTGATTGGTTCAAAGATTTCCAGGAGATATGCAAAGGCCTTGCTCAGCCTGGGGCAGGATGATGGACGTTATGAAGAATATGGGCAGAACCTTAATGAATTTGCCAGCTTCTGCTCCGCTAACAACGAATTTTTCCAGGTTGTTTCCAATCAAATATTTTCAGTAGAGGAACGTAAAAAAGTCCTCGAAGCTGTGTTAGAAAAGAGCCTGTTTTCTAATATTGTAAAAAATTTCTTAAGACTCCTGATTGATAAGAACAGAATTGCAGCCATTGGTGGAATTACTGATTACTATTCAAGACTTACCGATGAGCTTTCAAACATTACCAGGGCCGACATCATTACGGCCAAACCTTTGAAAACGAAAGCATTAGATAAACTGAAGAAGGCTCTGACAGGACTTACTTCAAAGGATGTCAGGACAGATGTGAAGCAAGATGATTCCCTCATAGGAGGGCTTATCGTAAAAATTGGAGATTTGGTATTGGATGGCAGTGTAAAGGCCCAACTGGAAGGGCTAAAAGAATCATTAAAAAGGGGTGAATATAGCTAATGGAGATCAGAGCAGAAGAAATAAGTCAGGTAATCCGGGACCAGATAAAGGATTACGAAAAAAAGGTGGAGGTGAGCGAGACCGGAACGGTTTTATCCGTTGGTGATGGGGTTGCCCGTGTCTATGGTGTGGAAAAGGCCATGGCCATGGAGATGCTGGAGTTTCCAGGGGGAATTTATGGCCTCTGCCTTAATCTGGAAGAGGACAATGTGGGCGGGGCCATCATGGGGGAGGATACTAAGATCAAGGAAGGGGACACGGTTAAGCGAACCGGGCGAATTGCAGAGATACCGGTAGGTGAAGCAGTACTGGGTCGGGTTATTGACGCTGTGGGTAACCCCCTTGATGGGAAAGGGCCGATCGATGCTACCGAATCCCGCCGCGTCGAAATGGTAGCGCCTGGCGTAATTGAACGCCAGCCGGTGCATGAACCCATGTGCACAGGCTGTAAGTCTATCGATGCTATGACTCCTATTGGCCGCGGGCAGCGGGAATTAATCATTGGTGACAGGCAGATCGGCAAGACGGCCCTCTGCGTAGATGCTATTATCAACCAGAAAGATACGGACATCTATTGCATCTATGTGGCGGTGGGACAGAAGAAATCCACTGTTGCCCAGGTCGTGGATACCCTGGAGCGCCACGGAGCCATGGAATATACAACCGTAGTCGCAGCATGCGCCAGTGACCCTGCTACACAGCAGTACATTGCCCCTTATTCCGGTTGTTCCATCGGAGAGTATTATCGGGACAACGGCAAACATGCCCTGATCATATATGATGATCTTTCAAAGCAGGCTGTCGCATATAGACAGGTCTCCTTGTTACTCAGGAGGCCGCCAGGCCGTGAAGCCTTTCCAGGTGATATCTTTTACAATCATTCCAGGCTCTTAGAAAGGGCAGCCAAGGTGAATGATGAAAAAGGGGCCGGATCCCTTACCGCGTTGCCCATCATTGAAACCCAGGCCGGGGACGTCTCTGCCTATATCCCCACAAACGTGATTTCCATTACAGATGGCCAGGTCTACCTTGAGCCTAACCTTTTCTTTTCCGGTGTGCGGCCTGCCATCAACGTGGGCCTGTCCGTTTCCAGGGTGGGCGGGGCCGCTCAGACAAAGGCTATGAAAAAGGTGGCCGGAAGCCTCCGTCTTGATATGGCCCAGTTCCGCGAGCTGGAGGCCTTTGCACAATTCGGGAGTGATCTGGATAAGGCTACGCAGCAGCAAATCGATCGGGGACGTAGATTGGTTGAAGTCTTGAAACAGCCTCAGTACCAGCCTGTGGCAGCCGAAAAAGAGGTGATGATACTATTTGCGGGAACTTTTGGCTATCTTGATGAATGGCCTGTGGAAGCTGTATCTAATTATGAGACACAGATGCTTGAGTTTATGGGGAGCAAGCATTCTGATCTTTTAGGTGAGATCAAAGATAAAGAAGACATCAGTGATGAGCTGGAAGAAAAGCTGAAAGCGGCCCTTGATGAATTTAAGTCCGTTTTCCAGCCAGCCACTTAAATAGTGCCCGAACGAAATTCAACATAGAGAAGGATAAATGGCAACCTTAAGAGATATCCTGCGAAAAATAGGCGCTGTTAAAAAAACACAGCAGATCACAAAGGCCATGAATATGGTGGCTGCTGCCAAGCTGCGGACTACCCAGGGGAGGATGGAGAATTTCAAGCCCTATGCGGGCAAGTTTGCCGAAGTACTTGGCAATCTTGCCAGCGGGATGGATCCGGGAATCCACCCATTGTTGGTTAAAAAGGAGGAAGTCTCGTGTGTTGAACTTCTCCATTTTACTGCCGATAGGGGTCTGTGTGGGAGTTTTAACGTAAATACTGTTAATGCGGCCCAGAAATGGATCAAAGGACAGCAGGACAATGGAAGAGACTGCAGTTTGACCCTGGTTGGAAAAAAGGGAAGAGATTTTTTTAGAAAACAGGGCGCCAATATTACAGAAAGCCATATTCGGATCTATGGGATGATTGATATTTCGTTTATTAATCAGATGACCAGGGGCTTTATCACAAGGTATCTGAGCGATGAAATTGATGAAGTCAACATGATCTATACACGTTTCATCAATATGGCAAAACAGGAACCCACCTTAGTCAAGCTGATTCCCATTGAACCCCCTCAAAAGGAGGCGGAAACTGAAGAAAAGGCCGCAGAATATCTGTGTGAGCCCAGTGCGGAGAAACTCCTTATAGAGCTTTTGCCAAAACACATAAGTGTACAGATATATAATGCCTTTCTCCAGAACGAGGTGAGTGAACATGCTGCGAGGATGTCTGCCATGGATAATGCGACCAAGAATTGCAGCGACATAGTGGAGAATCTCACCCTGGTCTATAACAAGGCACGGCAGGCGGCCATTACTGCGGAATTGATGGATATTGTCGGTGGCGCCGAGGCGATCACAAAGGCATAAATATTTTAAGGAGGTCTTGATTAGATTATGGATGAGGGCAGATTAATTCAGGTTACGGGTCCTGTTGTGGACGTTGAATTTCAGAAAGGGGCGCTTCCGGAGATTTTGAGCGCGCTGTATATCACAAATCCTGCCATTGATGATACAGAAGATAACCTTGTCGTGGAAGTGGCCCTGCACTTGGGAGACAAGGTTGTGCGTTGCATTGCCATGGACATCACAGACGGCCTTGTGAGGGGAATGCCGGTCAAGAATACCGGGAAACCGCTCCTCATGCCTGCAGGAGATCCCACATTGGGCCGCGTACTTAATGTGGTGGGCAGGCCGGTTGACGGACTTGGACCTGTTGATGCCAAGGAGTTTTTGCCCATCCATCGCCATGCTCCTACATTTGTCGAGCAGGACACATCTGTAAAGGTCCTTGAGACCGGGATTAAGGTGATTGACCTCCTGGTCCCATTTCCCCGTGGCGGAAAAATGGGCATGTTTGGCGGCGCGGGTGTGGGCAAGACCGTGGTCATGATGGAGATGATCCATAACATTGCCATGGAACATGGCGGCATTAGCGTTTTTGCAGGCGTTGGTGAAAGAACAAGAGAAGGAAATGACCTTTACCTGGAAATGAAGGAATCGGGTGTCCTTCCAAAAGCAGTACTGATCTACGGTCAGATGACCGAGCCTCCCGGTGCAAGGGCAAGGGTGGCTCTTTCTGCGCTGACTGCGGCCGAGTATTACCGGGATGAAAAAGGCCAGGATGTGCTTCTTTTTATTGATAATATCTTTCGGTTTACCCAGGCCGGCTCAGAGGTCTCTGCTCTTTTGGGACGTATCCCTTCTGCGGTGGGTTATCAGCCTACGCTGGGAACTGACCTGGGAGAACTCCAGGAACGGATCACCTCCACCACAAAGGGATCCATTACGTCTGTTCAGTGTGTTTACGTGCCTGCCGATGACCTTACTGATCCGGCCCCTGCTACTACCTTTGCCCATTTGGATGGGACTGTTGTTCTTTCACGAGCACTTACCGAGCTGGGGATCTATCCTGCGGTGGATCCCTTGGATTCCACCTCCCGTATTTTAGACCCCAACTATGTGGGTGAGGATCACTATCATACTTCAAGACAGGTCCAGCAGATTCTTCAGAAATACAAGGATCTTCAGGATATCATCGCTATTCTGGGAATGGATGAGCTCTCAGATGAGGACAAACTTACCGTAGCAAGGGCAAGAAGAGTCCAGAGATTCCTGTCTCAGCCTTTCCACGTTGCCGAGACCTTTACAGGGACAAAAGGAAAGTATGTGACTGTGGAAGAAACCGTCAAAGGGTTCAAGGAGATCATTGAGGGGAAATATGACGACTTGCCTGAGGCCGCCTTTTATATGGTCGGCGGCATAGAAGAGGTCCAGGAGAAGGCCGAAAGAATAGCTGCTGCCAGTAAATAAGAGGTAATTTGATGGGAAGACTGTTTCTGGAAATTGTTACGCCTGAAAAGATTGTGGTGAGCCAGGAAGTGGATTCGGTCGTTGCGCCTGGCACTGACGGGGAGTTTGGTGTATTGCCGGGGCATATCCATTTTTTAACGGGCATTGTTCCAGGGGAACTCCGGTATAATACCGGTACTGGAAAGGAATCCATGGCAGTGACAACAGGTTTTGCAGAGGTGTCCAACAATAAGGTCTCTATCCTCGTGGATGCAGCTGAGAAGACCAGTGAAATTGACGCGGAACGGGCCCGCCAGTCAATGGAACGGGCCAGGGAAAGGCTGGGAGATAGAAGATCTGAGGATATTGATACCTTAAGGGCTGAGGCAGCCCTAATAAGGGCTATTATGCGCGTAAGGGTTGTTGAAAAGGCAATATAACCTTACAGATTGACAGGAAATATGCTTCATAAGGCAAGTCGCTTAAAATCGCTTGCCTTTTTTATTGACCTTTACAGGAATTGTGGATAATATTATATTAAATTTTAAATAAACTGGGATGGGAGTATTATGAATATAAGCGAAGAGGTCGATCAATTTAAAATTCTTGAGGACAAGATAGATAAACTTATTGATTATATAACAGCATTAAAAAAAGAAAAAGAAGCCCTTTCTGAAAAAAACCAGACTCAAGAAGAGAGATTAGCAGACTTAACTGATCAACTGGAAAACTCAAGGACAGCCACAGATGGGGTCAAGCAGAGGATTGCTGGTCTTTTAGAGAAAATGGAGCAAATCGATACGTAGTTCCGGGAGGGATAATCTTTGGAAAAGCCCATCAGAATTAAACTCCTTGAACACGAATATCTCATAAAGAGCGATGAGAATGAAGAGTGGGTAAAAAACATCGCTCAATATATCCACGATAAATTTGGAGAGATAAGGGAGAACACGGAGGGGCTTTCAGAAACAAAGACAGCCATATTAGCTGCCTTTGATATTGCCAGTGAGTATTTTCAATTACTGAAGGCGCGGGACGATCTGGTTGAAAATATTGAAAGACGTGCCCAGGCCCTGAATTCCCACATTGATTCCATTACCATGTGAAACATCTGGTCTTGTTTTTTTAAAGGGATCGAATTTGGCAAACGGGTTCATTTAGGGAACCCATGATTTAATTTTTTAGAAAAAATTCCCAAAGCCGCAGAGCACACTTATGAGTTGTGGATGTGTCTTCTAAAGGGATAGCGCATACAGAATAAGAATTATTGATCAAGAGGGTTTTAAATATCACTCAGTGTGAATAATATAAATTTTGTTAAGTTAGGAAAGAGACATAAACTGTGTATGGTGAGATCAAGTTCTTAGAACAAGAAAGACCAAGATGGGCTGGAGTTGTCCCTTTTTAGGACTCGATCAACCATTTGTCTCCTCTCTTAGCCAGGATTGACCCTCCCTTAATCCATTTCCCTAATTCTTCTTCTGTATTCTTCAGAAATCAAATGATCACCAGGCCCTGATTGCAGCGATTCTTTGTTGGGGCCATCTTATATTAAGTGAGAATAGGAGCGTCACCTAATTATGACTTTAATTCATGTAATCGGGAGCGCCCTCTTAAGCCTTATTGTGGGCATACTTGCCGGGGTTTTTTTCCGCAAGAAAATCGTCGAAAGCAGAGTAGATTCCATTGAAAAATATTCCAGGAAAATTCTTGCCGATGCCCAAAAAGAAGCGAAGACAATAAGGAAAGAGGCCGCACTTCAAGCTAAGGATAGTCTCTATCAAATGAAAGTTGAGTTTGAGAAAGAGACAAAGGCAAACAGAAAGCAGTTGCTCTCCCAGGAAAACCGTCTACTCCATAAAGAGGAGAATATAGATCGAAAAACCGAGCAACTTGAAAAGAGGGAAGTAAGAATCTCCAATAAAGAGGAAGGCATTGATAAGATTGAAAAGGGATTAAGGCGGAAAGAGCAAGAGTGTGAACGCCTCATTTCGGATCAAAGAAAGCAACTTGAGAGTTTGGCAGGCATATCAAGCGAGCAGGCCAAACATCTCCTTATCGCCTCTATGGAATCGGAGGCAAAGCACGATGCCGCAACAATGATGCGAAGGATAGAGAACGAGGCGAGGGAAGATGCGGACCGTAAAGCCCAGGAGATCCTTTCCCTGGCAGTAAAAAGATATGCCGGCGATTATGTGGCTGAAAAGACTGTTTCTGTTGTTAATCTGCCGAATGAAGAAATGAAAGGACGAATAATTGGAAGAGAAGGCAGGAACATTCGTGCTATTGAAGCGGCCACCGGAATAGATCTTATAATCGATGATACACCGGAGGCCGTAATACTATCCGGTTTTAATCCGGTTAGGCGAGAAGTGGCCAAGATTTCCCTGGAAAGGTTAATAGATGACGGCAGAATTCACCCGGCCAGGATCGAGGAGATTGTTTCAAAGGTCGGAAAGGAAGTAGACGCCACCATAAAAGAGGCGGGAGAACAGGCCACGTTTGATGTGGGAGTACACGGGATCAATCAGGAACTTGTTAAGCTCATCGGTCGATTAAAATACCGTTCAAGTTATGCGCAAAATGTACTTCAGCACTCGAAGGAGGTCAGTTTTCTTTGCGGTATTATGGCTGCTGAGCTGGGTTTGAATGTAAAACAGGCAAAAAGAGCTGGACTGCTCCACGACATCGGTAAGGCGGTGGACCATGAGGTGGAGGGCCCTCATGCAGTTATAGGGGCGGATCTAACCAGGAAATATGGCGAATCTAACATGGTAGTTCATGCCATTGCCGCTCATCATGAAGATATCCAACCCGAGTCAGTCCTGGCTGTTTTGGTGCAGGCGGCGGATACATTGTCCGGGGCCAGGCCTGGAGCGCGCCAGGAAATGTTGGAGTCCTATGTGAAGAGGCTGGAAGGGCTGGAGAAGATCGCCATGTCCTTTAATGGTGTCAATAAATCTTACGCCATTCAGGCAGGGCGAGAAATCCGTATTATGGTTGAAGGGAAAACCATTAATGACGATCAGGCCTTTGTCGTTTGTAAGGACATCGCAAAAAAAATAGAAAAAGAATTGAGCTATCCGGGCCAGATCAAGGTGACAGTGATCCGTGAAACCAGGGCTGTGGAGTATGCAAAATAGCCCATAATTTCTCTTCAATTTCTTGCGGTTTGAAGTATGATAGAATTATGTCTCAAGAAAAGAAAACGGTCTATTTAGTTGACGGCACTTCTTATATTCACCGTGCCTACCATGCAATAAGGAATCTTGCTAACTCAAAGGGTTTCCCTACCAACGCCTCCCTCGGCTTCACCAAAATGGTTCTGAAGCTTCTTTCCGACAAGACGCCGGAATATCTCGCCATTGTCTTTGATGCCAGGGGGCCCACCTTCAGACATAAAATGTATTCCGATTATAAGGCCAACCGGCCGCCGATGCCTGATGACATGGCTGTTCAGATCCCCGTGATCAAATCCATCGTTAAAAACCTGAATATCAAAATGGTAGAAAGGGAAGGGTATGAAGCGGATGATATTATTGGCACCATGGCCAGGGTGTGTGAAGAAAAAGGCTTACGTGTTGTCATGGTGACAGGGGACAAGGATTTCAGGCAACTCATAACGCCCGATACAGTCATGTTGGATACCATGAAGGACGCGGTCACGGATTATACATCCCTTAAGGATGTTTACGGGTTTGAACCGAAAAAGTTTATAGATGTCATGGGGCTTTCCGGTGATGCCACAGATAATATTCCCGGAGTGCCTGGAGTGGGAGAAAAGACTGCGGTTGATCTTATCAGGCAGTTTGGGTCATTTGGGAGTGTCTTTGAACATGTGGAGGAGATAAAGAAAAAGAAGCTGAAAGAAAATCTTCTGGAATTTCAAGAAAATGCTGTTTTGAGCAAAAAACTGGTAACCATTGATCGGTTTGTGCCTATTGATGAGAATGTTGAGCAGCTCAAGGTTGGGAAACCATACGGTGATGAATTAGCGGGAATCTTTAGGGAACAGGAATTCAGGGGCCTGTGGGATCAGTTCGCATCGAGAAGTGAAGGGCCAAAGAATTACAGCTTGTGTCTTTCAAAGGAGTCGTTAAAGACCTTGGTCAGGCAGATAAGAGAGACGGGCATGGTTTCCATTGATACGGAGACCACCGGTACGAACCCCCTTAAGGCCAAGCTTGTGGGTGTCTCCTTTTCCTGTGAGGAAGGAAAGGCAACATATCTGCCCCTTGCTCACCTTTATCTCGGTGCTCCATCCCAGTTAGATTGGCAGGAAGCCCTTGGCATCATAAGGGATGTTCTGGAAGACAGACAGATTCTAAAGGTGGGCCAGAATATCAAATATGATGCCGAGATTTTAAAACGACACGGGGTTGCGCTCAATGGAATTCATTTTGACACCATGATTGCATCCTATGTCATCAATCCGGGCCTGCGTCAGCACAACCTGGATTATCTTGCACAGCATTATCTGAATCATAAGATGATCAGTTATCACGAGGTGGTGGGAAAAGGAAAGAATGCGTGCAATTTTTCTGAGGTAGATGTTGAAAGGGCCAAGGACTATTCCTGTGAAGATGCTGATATCACTTTAAGATTGTGGGAAATTCTTGCTAAGAAACTCAAGTCGGATAAAAATGAGTCCCTTTTTTATGATTTGGAGATGAAGCTCTTGCCTGTTCTCATGGATATGGAGATGACCGGTATTAAAATTGATGCCGGCTTTTTTCAACAGATGTCCACCCGTTTTGCCGGGCAGATGAAGGAGATGCAAAGGGAGATCTTTGATGAGGCTGGCATGGAATTCAACATCAATTCTCCCCAGCAGTTGGGCGAGGTGCTTTTTGAAAAACTCCAGCTTCCGGTTCAAAAAAAGACTGCCAAGACCAAGAGGTATTCAACCGATGTCAAGGTACTTAAGAAACTCTGCGCCTTTCCACATAAGATGCCCAAGCTGATACTGAGATACAGGACCATTTCAAAGCTTAAATCCACGTATCTCGATGCATTGGTAAAAATGGTCAATCCATCTACGGGAAGGATCCATACGTCCTATAACCAGACTGTTGCGGCAACCGGACGATTGAGCAGCAGTGATCCCAATCTTCAAAATATCCCCATTCGAGGGGAAGAGGGCAGGGAGATTCGAAAGGGATTTGTGGCCGAAAATGGGCACTATCTTGTATCGGCAGATTACAGCCAGGTGGAACTCAGGGTGTTTGCCCACTATTCTAAGGACCAGGCATTTATGGATGCCTTTAAGCGGGATGAGGATATTCATGCCCGTACTGCGTCTGAGATTTTGACCACGGAAAATGGGACTGTCACTTCTGAAATGAGGCGAATCGCAAAGGCCATAAATTTTGGTATCATTTATGGTATGGGACCCTTGAAGCTCAGTGAAGAATTGGGCATTGAGCTCAAGGCAGCCAGGGATTATATCCGCGCTTACTATGAGAGGTACCAGGGCGTCGTTAGATACAAGGAGAAAATGATTGATAATGCGCGGGAAAAAGGGTATGTTACGACGCTTTTCAACCGGAGACGGTATCTGCCTGATATTCAGCACGGTAACAACAGGATTCGTTCTGAGGCAGAACGCATGGCCATAAATACTCCCATTCAGGGTACGGCAGCGGATCTGATCAAAAAAGCCATGATCAGTATCCACCGGTGGTTAAACCAGAATGGTCTCAGAACCAGGATGCTCCTTCAGGTTCATGATGAGCTTGTTTTTGAGGTACCGGAGGAAGAACTGGATGCTGTAATACCAATGGTCAGGGAAGAGATGGAAGGGATTTATCCTCTGAGGGTGCCGCTGAAGGTGGATATCAATAAAGGTAGGAATTGGGATGAAGCGCATTGAAGTAATTGAAGTGACTAAAGTGAACTAAAGTGTCTAAAGTGCCTAAAGTTACTGAAAAATTGAGCAGTTGAGTTATGGGATAGCAACACATAGCCGCTTAACGTAACTTCTCAATAAGTTCGGGAGAAACCTATTATTTGAGCAATGGAAAATATAGCAATTAAAAGAAACAAATGGCCTGAAAATTCAGGTAAGTTATACGTAGGAATTGATGCCGGTTCTATCAGCGTTAATTGTATCGTGATCAACGACAGGAGGGAGATCGTTTACGAATTCCCATATGACCGCCATCTTGGCAAAGTAGAAGAGCGGGTGTCGACACTTATTGAGAGCTTGAATAAGGAATTCGGTGAAGAACAAATCCAGTCTATTTCCTTTACCGGAAACCATGGGAAAAAGCTCAGTGAGGATCTTGGTGTATTATATGAATTTGAGACAATCAGTCAGGTCCTTGGCGCTATTTTCATAGTGCCGGAAGTAAAGACAATTATCAGTATGGGCGGTCAGGATACTGCTCTGCTGCAGATCAATCATTCTCAGGGCGACTGGGAACTGGAGTACTTCAATACGAACGGCCCATGTGCCTCAGGTACCGGGTCCTTCATTGATCAGCAGGCACAGAGATTAGCCACTTCCATATATGGCGGAAAGACGGATACATCCCAGGATAAGACAGATAAAATATTGGCCGATTTTATCGAACTTGGCCTGAAGAGCGAGAAGCCCGCTAATGTAGCATGCCGCTGCACCGTATTCACCAAATCTGACATGATTCACCTTCAGAACAAGGGAGAGAAGCTCGAGGATATTATTCACGGTCTGCATGTGGGAAACGCAAGAAACTACATGAGCACTATAGTCGCCAACCGGATACTTACTGAACCGATTATTTTCATCGGTGGGCTGTCACTGAACGAGCTACAGGTAAGGGCATTTAGAAGCTATTTCCCTGAATTGGTCGTCCCTCCCCATAACACCTCGGTAGGCGCTATTGGGGTTGCATTGCAGGCCCTTGATTCAGTTAAAGAAGATCCGGTGAATCCCAAGATACGAAAAATCACGGGAACTGAGCATAATATTTCAGTGCCAGTTGCATCCAGGCTGTTATTAAAGCAAACGGCATTTCCCGAGGACAACAAAATTCACCTGAAGGGCTTTCATAGGGAGGATCAGGTTTATCTGGGTATTGATATAGGATCAACCACCACCAAGTACGCCGTGATTAATAATGACCGTGAGATTGTCCACAAAAGTTATGTTCCCACCCAGGGCAAGCCCATAGAGGTCACTCAAATGCTTTTGAAGACCATTCATGATGAACTGGGGAAGAAGAAGAGCCTAATTGCGGGCACGGCCACCACGGGTTCAGGCAGGAACGTGGTGGGGGACTTCCTCAATGTGGATCTGATCATTGATGAAATTACAGCCCATGCAAGGGGTGCGGTGGAGATAGATCCGGAGGTGGATACTATCTTTGAGATCGGTGGCCAGGACTCTAAATACATTTCCATTGCCAATACCTATCCACTCGATTTTGATATGAATAAGGTGTGTGCTGCGGGTACCGGGAGTTTTCTGCACGAGCTGGCCAACAAATACGGGATCAATATCGTGGATGAGTTCCAGAAAATCGCACTTTCATCGGAGACGCCAGTTAAACTCGCTGAAAGATGTACTGTTTTTATGGAGTCGGACCTGGTTTCCTATCACCAGAAAGGAGTCTCCCAGAAAGACCTCATTGCGGGATTGTGCTATGCAATCGTACACAATTACCTGAATCGTGTGGTGGGAAAAAGAAAAATAGGGGAAAGGGTCATGTTTTTAGGGGGCCCCTCCTTGAATAAAGGTGTAGTTGCTGCCTTTGAGGATGTCCTCGGAAGGGGTCTCGTGGTCCCCCGACACAGAGAGGTCTTAGGGGCCTATGGCGCGGCTATAAGTGTTCAGGAGAAAATGCTTCTGGAGAATAAAAACGAAAGTACCTTCAGGGGACTGGATAGCGCTATAAATGACCGAATGAACTACAAGGAAAAGATATGCCATGCAGACCCTCAATGCCACAACCAGTGCAAACTGAAGATATATGATTTTGATGGCCGTCGTAGTATCTGGGGCGGAGAGTGCGGTCGTTATGAGGTGGTAAAAATAAGGGGTGCAAAAAAGGAAAATTTTTTCGAATTAATGCAAAAAAACTGGCAGCCAAACATGGACGGGGTTTATGAAGAATTACGAGGAGAACCCCTGATGGAGGTGGATAACCGGCCGACGATTGGGATGCAGAGGGCACTTGACGGTCTTCAGACAGGTATTTTGTGGGCCCATTTTTTTGATCAACTCGGGTTTCGGCTTGTCCTGACCCCGCCAACCAACTCGAAAATATCCAAAGTGGGCATTGAAAAAATGGTGGCGGAAACTTGCTATCCTGTGAAGGTTTCTCATGGTCACATCGCGGAATTGATAGGCAAGACAAGGTACCTTTTCATGCCCACCATGATCAATATGCCCACGCCTGAGCCATCGGAAACCGGGTTTTACTGCCCCATGATTCAGAGCAATTCTTATATGGTGCGTGTGGCTCTTGACTTAGATCCAACATCCATTTTGAGTCCGATTATCCACATGAAATACGACCCTGATACCCTTGCTCTGGAGATTTCAGAACAGATCCAAAAAAAATTGCATGTAAGCAAGTCTGAGATAAAAAGGGCCATTTATTATGCCCTTGACATGAATAATCAGTTTACCAAGGAGCTTTGGCGTAAAGGCCGGGAGATACTTGAGGATCAAAGCCCTGATGAACCGATTGTGGTGGTGACAGGTCGCCCATATAATCTCTATGATGAAAGGTTGAATCTGAGACTGGGGCAGAACTTATCCAAGATCGGGGTTAGTGCATTACCCATGGATTTTATTGACGTATCTTCTGTGGACCTGTCAGATTTTCCGTCCATGTACTGGGGCCTTGGGGCCCAGGTATTGAGGACTGCAAAATTTATAGAAAGCCATCATAACTATTTTGGGCTCCACCTGACCAATTTTAGCTGTGGCGCTGACTCTTTTTTAGAGCATTTTTACAAACATATCATGGGGGAAAAACCCTATCTCATCCTGGAGTTAGACGAGCACAGTGCTGTGGCTGGCGCAATGACAAGGCTTGAGGCCTATAAAAATGTCATAGAGAATGTGATGCAGAAATTGAGGTCAAACCAGGGGATTGACCGGAAACTAGCGAACTAAATGGAAACTGAATCAAACAAAGTGGTAAGTTTTAAATCTCTTACTGATAGCGTGGGTCGTTTTAATCTAACGAATAAAACCTGTCTTATTCCCCAGATGAACAGGATAGGCGTACATCTTCTCGCGGCGACATTCAAAGGGTTTGGCATACATGCCAAGGTCATGGATACTTATAAGGGGCTCGATCTTGGAATGGAATACACCTCAGGCAAGGAATGTTACCCCTGCCAGATTACTACCGGTGATATTCTGTATTTTATGGAAAAAGAAAAGGAGAGGTTGGGTGAGGACTTCAATCCGGAAAATTACGTTTATTTTATGCCTGAAGCAGATGGCCCGTGCCGTTTCGGCATGTACAACAAATACCAGCGAATTGTCCTGGATTCTTTTCCCCAACTGGACAGAGTAAAAATAGGGGCCCTTACAACAAAAGATGGATACTCTCTGGACGGTATAATCGAGGAAGAACGGGTCAGGGATCTAAGAAAAACGGCCTATTTTTCTGTTGTGGTGGCCGATATCTTAGATAGGTTGCTCTGGAGAATAAGACCCTATGAGAAAGAGCCAGGAATGACGGATGATTTTATCGAGAGATCCATGAATGCCATGGAACATACTTTTGAAAAACACGGGCCTAATAAAGATTTTGATAAAATCCTTGATAGGCTGGAAGAGATTGTCCAGGAGGGAAAGGCAATTATTGATCCTGACATCCCGCCAAAACCCCTTATAGGCATTGTTGGCGAAATTTATTTAAGGACACACGTCCAGGCAAATCAGGATGTGATCAGGGTCCTTGAAAGATATGGCGCTGAGGTGGTGAACGCCTCCATCGCCGAATGGGTGAATTACACGACCTATGACAGGCTGAGAGAAGCCAGGATAGGATTTCGGATGGATCTAAAACAGCTTCGCCTAGGCCGCTTGAAGGAACATCTAAAAGAGATCATCAGTTTTGGGGGAGAACTTTTGTATCAGGAATTGAGACAGAAGCAGGTCTACAAGAGAGTGAAATCGCTTATTGACCTGAAAAAGGATCACAGGGTGGCGCATTTAGAAAGCATACTTAAGGAAGATGATCTGTATAGTTTTGATGCAGGCACTGAGGCCTGCTTAAGCATTTCCGGAATTGTGGAATATGCCCGGGAAGGATATAACGGCGTAGTAAATATTTATCCTTTTACCTGTATGCCCAGCACGACGACTTCAGCCATAGCCAAACCTCTAATGAATAAACTTGGAACTCCCTATCTGGATACTCCTTACGACTCGAGCTTCCAACCCGGAAGAGAGGCGGCCATCAGGACTTTTATGTATCAGGCGCATCAGCATTTCAAACGACATGGGAGGAAAGGGGATTAAGGGGGATTGACTATTGATTATTGACTATTGATGATTGACGATTTTGAACCCGTTCACGGGTTTCCCGCTAAAAGCGGGACTGAAGGCGGGATTAGAGCTTCAATCATATCAAATGTCCAATTTTGGGCAAACGACTTTAATTCAAATAATAGTAACCATTTAACAACTCAACTATTCAACCACTTAACGAGGTCTGAATTCATGACAACAAAGATACTCATAAACGCTGTGGAGGCAGAAGAGTACAGGGTGGCTATAATTAAAGATGGGCTGCTTGATGGATTTTACATCGCGACTTCCACGGCAGAGGAAAAGACTCGAAATATATACAAAGGCGTTGTAGAGCGCATACAGCCCAGTTTACAGGCGTGTTTCGTCAATTTCGGAAGCAATAAAAACGGTTTTCTACAAGGAAGTGAAATCCATCCGGAATATTATTCGGATGGAAGTGATATTGCAGAGGATCAGCCACCTCCTTCCGTGGAAAAGGCCGTAAAAAAAGGACAGGAACTCCTTGTTCAGGTCACTAAAGAGATGCCGGGTCGAAAAGGGGCACACCTGACCACGTATCTCTCCCTGGCCAGCCGGCATCTGGTGCTGACACCAGGTAGAACCGGCGGCGGGGTGTCCAAAAAAATCGAAGACGAAAAAGAACGGCAGCGGCTCAAGTCTATTATGAAGAAATTCAAGCTCCCTGAAGGTATTGGCTACATTGTTCGAACAGCGGCTTTAAAACAGAGCAAGAAGGAGCTTTCCAGGGATCTTAATCGCCTTTTGAGGATGTGGAAGGATATTAAAGAGCGGGTTAAAAATGCCTCGGCTTTCTCACTTATCCACAAGGAACAGGATATTTGCTTGAGCACCCTGCGGGACTATTTCACGAACGAAACCACCGAAGTGCTCGTTGATGACAAGGAGACCTTCGCCAAGGTGAAAAATTACATGAAGGTCATCTCGCCCAGGCACCAGAGAAGGGTCAAACTCTATAAGGAAAAACGCCCCATCTTTGCACATTACGAGCTCGAGAAGCAGATTGAAACCATCTACAGCAACGACGTACGCTTGAAGTCGGGAGGCTCCATTGTCATAGACCCGACTGAGGCCCTAATCTCTATCGATGTGAATTCCGGGGGGAGCAGGCGTGGAAAAGATGTTGAGAGTACGGCCTTTACAACTAATATTGAGGCAGCTTCTGAGATTGCTCGACAGCTTCGGTTAAGGGATATGGGAGGGCTTGTTGTTATTGATTTTATAGATATGAGAAGCAAAAAACACATCAGAGACGTGGAGAAGTTGCTTCGTGAGGAGACCAAAAAGGACCGGGCAAAAATAGACACATCACATATTTCTAAATTTGGTCTTTTAGAACTCTCACGACAGCGATTGAGATCTTCCATAGAGTCCAGGAGCTACCAGACATGCCAATACTGTCAGGGACGGGGTCTTATCCCCTCTGTGGAATCTGCCTCCGTATCGTTTTTGCGCCAGATTTGGATGGGTATTTCAAAAAAGGGGGTTATACAAGTAAAAGGGGCTTTGCCCCTGGAGATAGCAACGTACCTTCAGAATAAAAAGAGAAAAGAACTGGCCGAACTGGAGTCTCGATATGGGGTGGATATTGTATTAAAAGGTGACCCATCAATCGCCCCTGGCAATGGCAAACTGGAATTCCTGAAGGAAAATGAAAGCTGAAAGAGAAGGTTATGTTCAACAACATTATCTATTTCATTGTTGTCCTCTTCATACTTAACATCCAATACCCTGAAAGCATTCCTGAGAATTCTCTCCTCTTTTCCCTTACAATGCTATTCCTCACATGGCTAATTTTTGCAGGATATTGCCGCTGGGCGTTTTGGTCTCTCCAGAAGCGCCTAGAAAATGGGGCAGCGGATAATGGCAGTCTGGCCGGCCAATATCAGAGACTGATTGCCAGACTCTCAATCCTTGCTATTTTTTTGTTCGCGCTGGCAGTCTATCTCCTTAATGTGAAATACTGGCTTCAGAAGATTCCGGGGTGTGAACAATTCTCAGTGTTGCAGGGCGTCTTTGCGCTGGCTCTATTCTTTTTTTACCTTAGCACGATCTGGTATTTTGCCCAACCGCTTTACAGTGCTATGTCTCAGCCGGGCATAACAAGGCGGTCTTATATCCATTCCAATCTCAGGCTTAATCTTCCCATCCTTTTTCCCTGGGTGATCTTTTCCCTGGTATATGACCTGATTAACATGAGCCCATGGTCCGGACCTGATGGTTTTCTTAATAGTGTCCATGGACAGATCATATTTTTTGCAGGCTTTCTTACGCTGTTGATGATTTTTATGCCCGGTATGATCCAGTACTTCTGGGGGTGCAAACCACTCAAGGCATCGGAGAAAGGCAGGGAGTTGGAGGGCTTTCTCAGAGAGAAAGGGTTTAAATACCGTTATCTTTTGAAGTGGCCGATTTTTGAGGGACGGATGATGACTGCGGGGATCATGGGTATTGTCCCCAGGTATAGATACATTCTCGTTACCGATTCGCTTTTAGATGCTCTTTCTATGGACGAACTCAAGGGCGTGCTGGCCCATGAGATGGGGCATGCAAAATACCGTCATCTCCTTTTTTACATCCTTTTTTTTGTGGGTTTTGTGGCGCTGTCCTTTGGATTGTTCGATCTTTTCTTTTATCTCTTTTATACGCATCCCTTTTTTAGGGAAATGATTCCCAGCGGAGATTCACAGTCCACCAGCCTTTTTTACCTGGTTATTTCTTTTCCCATGTTGGTGACCCTGCTCGTTTATTTCCGGTACGTAATGGGCTTTTTCATGCGCAATTTTGAGCGTCAGGCAGATCTGTATTCTGCGGTGACTATGGGAACTCCTGAACCTGTTATCAACTCATTGGAAAAGATTGCCTTTCTTAGCGGAAAGATCCGCGATCTCCCCAGTTGGCACCACTTCAGCATCAGGGAAAGGGTAGAATATCTCGGGCGAACAATAAATGAGCCCGGCCTTGTCAAGCGGCATAATCGGTTTGTAGCTCTTTCGTTTTGCATTTATCTGGTTTGCATTATCGGCCTGGGATACTTTTTAAATTTTAGTCCCATCAAACAGAACCTTGCTTATTCCCTTATAACAAAGGAACTAAACCAACAACTCCTTAAGGAACCGAACGACATTGCTATTTATCAAAATCTGGCCATGGTGTACCAGCATTTGGAGAAATACGAGGATGCTATGGAGGCCTATGAAAGGATCATTGAAATAGCCCCGAACCAGGCAGTGTCTTTGAATAATCTGGCCTGGCTTTTGGTTACAGCCCCAAACGAAGGACTGAGAGATAAAGCCCGAGCCCTTGAGCTGGCTAAAAAAGCGGTTGGCCTTGAAAGGTCCCCTGTATTTCTTGACACGCTGGCAGAGGCCTATTATGCAAACGGGTTCCGCCAAGAGGCTGTTAAAATAATTAAAGAAGCAATTAGCCTTGAAACCGGTAATACGGACTATTATGAAAAGCAGTTAGAGAAGTTTTATAACTAGGAGGCTGTCCGACAATTCGAGGTTGAAAAAAATTAGGCCATTGAAAATTGGGGGCGGATAGTCGAACAAGCAGGCTTTTTCGAAAATAAAGGAAAAAGATCCCCGGAAACCTGCTTTTTACTCCATATACAGTCCCAGTTGCCCTT
>JAUWMY010000386.1 GCA_030612945.1 Desulfobacteraceae bacterium | reverse complement strand
TAAGTTCATGATCATCGCCTGTCTACTGGGAATTCGCTGCAGGTATGATGGCAAACACTCACTCTGTCCATACCTGGCAGGTTTTGTGCACTCAATTTCATTCATACCATTCTGCCCTGAACAACTGGGGGGGCTTCCAACCCCCAGGCCGCCTGCCAATATGACAGGTGGCGACGGTCGCGACATTCTCTCTGACAGGGGAAAAGTCGTAAATGTCGAAGGGGAAGACATCACAGCCGCCTTCAGGAAAGGATCTGAAGAGTCACTGAAGCTGGCCAGACTGACAGGGTCAACAATAGCAATCATGAAAGACAAAAGTCCTTCCTGTGGTCTTAAAAGCCCGTATTGTGAAAAACCATCAGGCTCTGGCATCGGCGTTACTGCGGCGTTTTTCGAGTTAAACAGAATAAAAGTATTTGAGTTGGGATCTTCTGATGCCTTCCCTACTCCCGATTTTTTAAAATTTGCAGAATTGGAGTAAGCCATGTTTGGTCTGGGCCCCACGGAACTAATCATTATCGCGGTCATTATTCTACTTATATTTGGCGCCAAAAGGATTCCGGAAATCGGAAAAGGCCTGGGTGGTGCTATTAGTGAATTTAAGAAGGTCAAAAAAGAGATAAGTAAAAAAGATGAGGATGACAAAGGTCTTGACGATAACGGGGCTCCGGCGAAAAAAAATGATCAGCCTACCCTTGAGGCCAAGGTTATGAATAAGGTCATGGAACAGGTTCCGGGGGTCAAAAAGGCCATGGATGTCAAGAGAAAGGTGGAACAGGTCAAAAAGATAGTTAAATGAGGCATACCCGATGGCAGATACAAAGTGTGAACTACCTGACTGCAACCCACCATCAGCTCAGATCATAGATATTCTCCAAAATTGCAGAAAAATCGCCATCGTGGGAATTTCTCCCAAAGAAACCAGGGACAGCAACAGGGTGGCTCGATACCTTATTGAACAAGGGTATGAAATAATTCCTGTTAACCCAGGGCAGAGAGAAATACTCGGAATCCCTTGCTTCAAGACACTCAAGGATATCCCGTTCCGCTTTGACATGGCCGATCTGTTTATAAACCCGTCAAGAGTTCCGACAGTGGTTGACCAGGCTATTGACATAGGCGTCAGCGCCATTTGGATGCAGGAGGGTGTGGTTCACAACGACGCAGCTTCCAGGGCCAGAAAGGCGGGTATCCAGGTTATAATGAACCTGTGCATTATGAAAGAGCATAGGAAAATGACAAAGAATCAGAGATGAGTCTCGTTACAGTCTTAAAAGTCTCTCTCACTTTTTTTGAGAATCAGATCTTTCGCGAGATCGGGCTACAGGTTGAACATGGGGATCGGATAGGCCTTGTGGGGCCAAACGGATCCGGAAAAACCACCCTGCTTCGACTTCTAATGGGGGAGATTTCCCCTGACAGCGGAGAAGTTAGAGTTGCAAGGGAGACCAGAACAGGTTATCTGCCGCAGGATATTCAAGAAGGTTTATCAGGCCCACTCCTCCAATCGGTTATAGACTCCATTCCAGGGCGGGTGCCCTTAAAAAACAAGCTGAGAAAGGCAGAGCAGTCACTGAAAGCAGCGGCCAGGAAACAGGAACAGGCTAGACTGGCCGAAAAAATAGCTGAGATCCACCATAAAATAGACAACCTTGAACAGCAGTTTCCGCGCCATGAAGCTGAAAAAATTTTCTCAGGTCTCGGTTTCAAGGAAACGGAATTTGACCGCCCCATCTCTTCCCTGAGCGGTGGCTGGAAAATGAGGGCCGCCCTGGCCAGCCTGCTATACCAGAAACCTGATTTACTCCTCCTGGATGAGCCGACCAATAACCTTGATATCCCATCCATTCGATGGTTAGAACAATTTTTGGTCGATTTCAAAGGGGCCATGATCCTTGTGTCCCATGACAGGGACTTTCTCAACCGGCAAATCCATCGCACTATTAGCTTCGAACCGGAAGGGATGATATTTTACAGCGGGAACTATGATTTCTATCTGAAAGCGCGTGAGGAAAGGAACAAATCCCTTGAGGCAACAGCTCGAAAGCAGGAGCAGAAAATCAAGGAGGCCCAAAAATTCATAGAACGATTTCGTGCCAAGGCATCCAAGGCAAGGCAAGCCCAGAGCAAGATCAAATTGGCAAAAAAAATACGGTTGGTTGAAACGCACCGCAAAGAAAAAACCGTTCATTTCTCCTTCCCTGACGTGTCTCGAAGTGGAAGAGATGTATTGTCAATCAAAGGAGCATCAAAAGGGTTCGACGGAAAGCCCTTATATGAGCGGCTCACCCGGACCGTACTGAGAGGAGAAAGGATAGCGGTTATCGGGCCGAATGGATGCGGCAAAACTACCTTGCTCAGAATGGTGGCAGGAGAAATCAAACCCGATAAGGGCACAATCGGGCTGGGGCACGGGGTTCGCATAGGTTATTTTGCTCAGCATCACTCGGAAATGCTCGACCCTCAAAAAACAGTTATCCAGGAAGTTTACCAGGTTGTCCCCCATGCGACCATAGGTTTTGTCAGAGGTGCTTGCAGCGCCTTTCTTTTTTCAGGAAATGATGTTGATAAGGCAATCGGTATTCTTTCGGGTGGTGAAAGGGCGCGTGTTGCGCTTGCAAAGCTCCTTGTCAAGCCTGGAAATTTCATGGTGATGGATGAGCCTACCAACCATCTGGATATTTCATCTTCCGAGACACTTATTGATGCACTTAAAAACTACAATGGGACACTGTTGTTCGTTTCCCACAACCAGTCCTTCATCAACAGGTTGGCCACAAATATATGGGACATTAGAGAAGGGGGAATTGTAGAATACCCGGGCAATCTTGACGAATACTATGATCACCTCACTCGAATGGAAAGGGAATTGGAACATGACTTAGTTAAAGAGGGTTTGCATGATGAAAATCAGGTTCAAGGCTCCCCGAATACAAGAAAGAACCGGCAGGAGCAAAAAAGGAAAGGAGCAGAAAAACGCAGGTTGATCCATAACACGCTAAAACCCATATTGGCTGAACTGGAACAACTGGAAAAGATGATTGCTGAACTTGAATTACGAGAAAAAGACCTGGGCAAGAGGCTTGCCGACCCGAAAGTTTTTAAGGATACGAAAAAGAGCGTACCCTTGATCAATGAATATAATGATGTCAAAAAAAAACTGGAGTCGTCACTCCTAAAATGGGAGCATTGTCAGGGTCAGTTGGAAGCGACCGGAAGAGACCTGGGAAGTAAAAAGACCACACAAACGTAGGAGCTTCTGCGGCAGGCAGCTTCATTGCCTGCAACAAATGCTCGTTGATCTCTATAGCAAACTGTCTCTATCTTATACCCCGAAGTCTTTGACTCGGCAGTCTCTTAATCCCAAAGCCTTTTAAAACAGAGGCCCTCATAAAAGACTGGATGCCGCCAGACCACGCACCTATCCTGTTAACAAAAAGAACCAGAGTTAACCGCAGGGCAAGCGCACCTATCACAAGTGGGTTTAGAAACCGTAAAAAAGGGTTGTTGTACTTATTAATAAGCCTGTAGGCGCTTTTGTGAAATTCAAAGATAGATCGAATGGGCTTT
>JAUWMY010000563.1 GCA_030612945.1 Desulfobacteraceae bacterium | reverse complement strand
GGATCGCTGACCTTACCACCAATATTGCTGAGGAAGTGATCTATTTAATCGAAGGTGAAATTTCTCGTCACAGGATGAGTAAATCTTTTTCCATTTCATGATCGCCATCGACGCCCCTCTCACACGCACATTCTACGAGGTAGAATGCATCCGGGGTGATTTTTACCTACCACCTTATAAGTGCGCTTCCCCAGGTCAGACCGCCACCAAAAACCGGAAGGCAGATCAGGTCGTTTTTCTTGATGCTTCCGTCCCGGACAGCTTCATAAAAGGCAATGGCGCAGGAAGCTGAGGAGATATTGCCGTATTTATGAAGAGTTACATAAAACTTTTCAAAGGGAATCTTCAAGGTCTTGGCCATGGACTGGAACATCCGGAGATTTGCCTGATGAGGAATAAACCAGTTTATATCCTCAACGGCAATATTGTTAAACTGGGCAGCCTCCTTTATGGATTCAATAAATCGCCTGACCGCTACCCTGAAACTGTTATTGGCCTCAATCATATTAAGGACATGAAGCCCCTTATCCACGCTTTCATAGGAAATTGGGGTGGTTTTGGATCCGCCTCCCGGCATCAAGAGACCCTGGCCATTTTCACCATCCGAATGGATGTGAGTTGAAAGAATCTCGGGACCCTCCGATCCCATGGCCAAAACGGCAGCCCCGGCCCCATCGCCCCACAGGATGCAGGTGGTTCGATCTTTCCAGTTGAGGGTCCGGGTCATAATCTCTGAGGCCACAACAAGAACATTTTTAAAAGTCCCTGTTTTGAGATACTGTTCAGCCACACTGAGGCCAAAAATAAAACCAGAACAGGCTGCGGTTATGTCAAAACTTACGGCCTGGGGCGCATCCAGTTTAGCCTCAAGCCAGTTGGCACCGGATGGACAGCAGGTATCAGGTGTGATTGTGGCCAGAATGATAAGGTCCACATCCTTGGCAGTCATCCCGGCCATGTCAAGGGCCTTGAGGGAGGCTTCATAACCCAGATCTGCCGCGGTAACGTCTGGCTCCGCAATCCTTCTCTCTCTCACACCTGTGCGTTGGATAATCCATTCATCTGTGGTGTCGAGGCCCATTTTTTGTAAATCAAGATTGCTCAATACCTTTGGCGGCACATAAGAACCTGTTCCCAAAATTCGTACTGTTTCCACGTCTTAGTCTCTCTCCATTTCTACTTTTATGCCTAACTTGTTGTTTCCCAAAATAGCGAATAAGGCCGGCCCATCGCGGATTAGTGTGAAAGCCTTTGTTCACATCATGTAGGGTGGCATTTTATATGCCACCGCAACCCCGGTCGGGTATAAAACCCGACCCTGCAATGCTTTTGTGCTATGTTCCCGACCTGGTTTTCATACTAATTCGTGATGCTCCATCAGGCCTTACTAAACATATAAAATGTGGGTCAAAGAATCAATACCACATTCCACTCTCCCCTGAACCCTTGCCGTTGTAACTCAATAAGTTCGGGTGGAGTTTATCCCTGGCCCAGACCTGATTCGCAATGCATATGTTCTATCACTTCAGCTTTGTAAATATTGCA
>JAUWMY010000228.1 GCA_030612945.1 Desulfobacteraceae bacterium | reverse complement strand
TACAGCTCGGAAGACAGTATCTTCGGCATTTTCCAAATAGCCCAGAACAATCTTTTCGGACGTGGTCAGAGGTTGCAGGCTTCAGCCAAAATTGGCGGAATATCAAGAGCATTCGATATCAGCTTTGTTGAACCCTGGCTTTTTGATAAGCCTATATCTGGCGGAATTGACGTTTATAACAGGTCGCGTGAGTATGATGAATATACCAGAGCCGCCCTGGGCGGGGCCCTCCTGTTCGGATTCCTGCTGCCTATCGATGATTTCACCAGAGGAACGGTAAAATACGGCTATGATGATACTGACATCTCTGAAGTTCCAGATGATGCCGCGTTGGAGATTCAAGAGATGGAGGGCAAAAATATAACCAGCAGTATGACTTTTGCAATAACGCGGGATAGCCGGGACAAACTCTGGGATACCAGCAAAGGATCCTATAACAGGCTGCGTTTTGAGTATGCGGGCGGGTTTCTCGGTGGAGATATTGGCTTTAACAAATATATAGCCAAAACTGGCTGGTATTTCCCCCTTTTCTGGGATACAGTTTTTTTGGCCAAAGGCACATGGGGCCTCGTTGTAAAAAGACCCGGGGAACAACTGCCCGTTTATCAGAAATTCCGTATCGGCGGGGGCCAAACGGTTCGTGGGTTTGAATTTGAATCCATTTCTCCAAGAGATCCTGGGACCGGTGACAGGATCGGCGGCGAAACGATGATGTACTATACCGCGGAATTTAGATTCCCATTAGCCAAAGAATTTGGTGTCGTTGGAACTGTTTTCTTTGATGCGGGGAATGTATATACAGACAATGAGAATGCTTTAACCATCCCTGGTCTCAGAACCGCGGCAGGGGGGGGGATTAGATGGTATTCTCCCATGGGGCCAATTCGGTTGGAGTATGGTTATAACCTTGATCCCCAGGGAGGCGAACCAAAGGGTCAATGGGAGTTTGGAATGGGAGGAGCATTTTAAGTAACTTCTCAATAAATTCGGTTGGAGTTTATCCCTGGCCCAGACCTGATTCGCAATGCATATGTTCTATAACTTCAGCTTTGTAAATATTGCAGCGATAATAGCTGCGTCCCGGGATATCGCGCCAGGGCGGGCCGTAAGGATTTTATAAAAGGCTTACGCCTAAACTCCGAAAGGCTATATAGCCATTGTCATTCGCTCAAGGCAATAATCGGGTTATGAACGCCCGGACTTATTGAGAAGTTACCATTTTAACGAAGAAAAGGAGGTAAATATGAAAAAATTATTTATTTTGATGGCAGGAGTTGTTTTGATACTTGGTTTTCAGCACCAGGCATTTTGTGCAGGTAGTACTAAATTTGGTTTTGTGGACATAGAAAAGTTCCAGGGACAATCAAAATCATTCCAAAAGATAAAAGAAGGCTTGCAACAGAAATTTGCATCCCTTCAGAAAAAACTGGATGAAAAAAAGGATGAATTGATCGAAATAGAAAATGAATTGAAAAAGCAGAGCATGATGTTGAGTCTGGATGCGAAGGAAGACAAAGCAAAGGAGTTAGAGAAAAAGCGAAGACATTTTAAATACTTAGCCGATGACTTTACGCAGGAGATGAAACAGGCACAGTTAGAGGCCAGGCGAAGTCTTGGAAAAGAACTGGAAAAGGTGGTTGAAAAGATCGGAAAGAAAGAGGGGTATACTCTGATTTTGGAAAAACGGACTGTTGGTCTTGTTTATTTTGATAATGCGCTCGATATTACGGACCAGGTGATCAGGGAATACGATAAGATGAAAAAATAGGGGCGAGAAGCCATTGAAACTTTCTCTCAAAAAAATAGCCAGCCTGGTTGGCGGAAACGTTATTGGCAACGATAGCTTTATAATCGAAGGCATCAACTCCCTGGACGCAGCAACCCAGGGAGAAATTTCCTTTTTCGCTGATAGGAAATACAAAGAAAGTCTTAGAAAGACAAAAGCCTCCGCAATAATTGTGTCCGAGGAAAACCTTCTTTTCAAAGGACCACAGGTAGTGGTTTCTAATCCCGTGTTGGCTTACGCCAAAGTGGCAAGCATTTTTGCCCCCCCAGTGCCCAGGTATCCTGGAATCAGTGAGCAGGCGGTCTTACACGATAGTACCCGCATTGGAAAGGATGTGTCCATTTACCCGTTGGTTTATGTGGGAGAAGAGGCATTGATAGGGGACAATGTGATTATGTTCCCCGGCGTCTTCATTGGTAATCGGGTCAAGATCGGAAACGGAACTATTATTTATCCAAATGTAACGATCCTGCATGATTGTCAAATCGGAAAAAATGTCATTATTAATGCTGGAACTGTCATAGGGAGTGATGGATTTGGGTTTGTTCGGGATGGGCCGGTGTCTGTCAAGATCCCACAGATAGGCATGGTTCAGATTGATGACGATGTGGAAATAGGTGCTAATAGCTGTATTGACAGGGCTGCCTCGGGCAAGACATGGATAAAGAGAGGCGTAAAAACAGACAATTTTGTTCATGTGGCCCACAATGTGATAATCGGAGAGGATACCATAGTAGTGGCCCAGGTTGCTATCTCGGGATCTGTGCATATCGGCAGGCAGGTGATTATCGGTGGACAGGTTGCTATTTCCGATCATGTGGAGATTGGAGACAGGGTGATGATCGGATCACAGTCAGGTGTCCCAAAGTCCATTCCATCCGGCGAAGTGGTGTCGGGCACTCCGGCCATGCCACATCGCCTTTGGCTGAAAACATCCGGCATAATCAGGCGACTCCCCCAGTTCAATGAACACCTGCGTCATCTCGAAAAACGGGTGGCAGAACTGGAAAAAAATCTGTGAGGAGGAATTTTTGGCTATGAAACTACCTTTATATTACGAAGACATCATAAAAATACTTCCCCATCGGTACCCTTTTTTAATGGTTGACCGGATCATAGAGATGGAATCAGATAAGAGGGTGGTGGGCATCAAGAATGTAACGGCCAACGAACCTTTTTTCAGGGGTCATTTCCCTATTAATCCGGTCATGCCGGGAGTCCTTATCATTGAGGCAATGGCCCAGGTGGGTGGGGTATTGGCATGTTTATCAGTTCATGGCCCCATGGATAAAGAGAAGCAGACCCCGGTGTTTTTTATGTCCATGGACAAGGTGAAATTCCGTAAGCCCGTTGTGCCCGGAGACCAGCTTAGATTAGAAGCGGACGCCCTCAGAACAGGCAGTAGCATCTGGAAAATGGCCGGAAAGGCCTTTGTAGAAAATGCACTTGTAGCTGAAGCGGAATTTGTAGCTAAAATCGGGTAATGGGAAAATCTGAGGATATATTATGGGCATCCACAAATCTGCGGTAGTGAGTTCCAAAGCTGAAATTGGTCCTGACGTTGAGATCGGTCCCTACAGTATCATAGGAGATAATGTGACCATAGGGCGTGATACTGTCATTGGTGCTCATGTGGTAATTGAGGGGTATACCCAAATCGGAGAGCGAAACAAAATATCTCCCTTTGCATCCATAGGCGGCCCTCCCCAGGATATAGGCTACCGGGGAGAAGACACCCGTGTGATATTAGGGAATGACAATGTAATCAGGGAGTATGTGACAATTCACCGGGCCACAACCAAAGAAGAATGGAAGACGATTATCGGTGATCATAACTACATAATGGCCTATGCACATATCGCCCATGACTGTGTTTTGGGCGACAGAGTGATTATTTCGAATGTGGCTACCCTTGGAGGCCATATAACAATAGGGGACCGCGCGATCCTGGGAGGATTGGTTGCTGTTCATCAGTTTGTCAGGATCGGTGCTTACGCCTTCGTTGGCGGTAAATCAGGGGTCGATAGGGACGTACCCCCTTTCATGATTTCGGCAGGTCCCAGGGCCAGGCTATATGGCGTGAACCGCACGGGGTTGAATCGAAGGGGCTTCTCCCGGGAAAGTATTGACGGGCTAAAAATGGCCTACAGGATCATCTGGAGAGATAACAGGATTTTAAGTAAAGGTATCAAGCAAGTAAATAAAGAAATTAAACTTTTCCCTGAACTTGAGGTGCTGCTGAATTTTCTTAAAAGTTCGAAACGGGGAATCCTTAGGTGATTGACTATTGACTATTGTCTATTGACTATTAAAAAAACCCAGCCATGAATTCAGTTCGTTTTGCTCATTCCGTCAAGGCGGGAGAATATTGGCTCGCCCTCCCCGTCCCGAGACCGGGACGGGATCGGGAGGCGCGATGTGTTATTAAATTGCAGATTCAAAAGAATTTGTTTTTAATAAGTTGTACAGTTTCCGCAATGTTACAATCGGCAATCGTAACATCTCAATAAATTCGGGCTGCATTAATAAAATCCCCCTCAGTCCCCCTTTACAAAAGGGGGAAGCAGTCGGAATGCCTGAACTTATTGAGATGTTACCATCAATCGTCAATAGACAATAGTCAATAGTCAATCAAAAACCGTGTCTGAAAAAAGAAAAATATTAGGTCTGATCGCGGGCGGTGGGCAGTTTCCATTGATGGTCGCAGAGGCCGCACGGAAAAACGATTTTCATGTGGTGGCGGTGGCTGTTAACGGAGAGACAGACCCGTCATTGTCAGACAAAGTTGATAAGATCGTCTGGATAAAACTGGGGCAACTGGGGCATTTGATTAAGGCCTTCAGAAAAGAGGGGGTCCAAGAGGCCCTGATGGCAGGGACCATCACCAAGAAGCGAATGTTTGAAAATATCCTGCCCGATTTAAAGGGGCTTGCAGTTATGTCCAAACTGGCGATCTTTCATGATGACGATATCTTGAGGGCAGTGGCCAATGAGTTGGCCAAAGAAGGTATTGAGATCGTTAGCTCCACGGCACATTTACCGGAATTGCTTGCCCCGCCAGGTTGCCTGACCAGAAGAAAGCCCGGTAAGACTGAAAATGAAGATATCTGTTTTGGGTGGGAGGTGGCAAAAGAGCTGGGCCGTTTGGATATTGGGCAGAGTGTGGTTGTAAGAAGCAAAACAGTTCTGGCCCTGGAGGCAATCGATGGTACTGATGAGACAATCCTTAGGGGCGGAAGACTGGCCAGGAAGAACGCGGTTGTGGTAAAGGTGAGCAAACCGGGCCAGGATCTTCGCTTTGACGTGCCTTCAGTTGGACTTGAAACCATCAAGGTAATGTCTCAGGTTAAGGCATCGGCCCTGGCTGTGGAGGCAGGTAAAACATTATTGTTTGACAGATCAGAAATGGTAGAATATGCGGACAGGGCAGGGATTGCCATCATTGC
>JAUWMY010000525.1 GCA_030612945.1 Desulfobacteraceae bacterium | reverse complement strand
CCAGAGGGGCAATCAGTGTGACAGAAAGAACCCATTACATTGATCGTATCAGAAACCTGGCGCGTCTTGCTGCAAAGAATTATTTGGTTCAGAGAGAGGAAATGGGATACCCTTTGGTGCTTGACTATTGCTGGCTGACTGATGATTTTTGATTGACGATTGACTATCGAATATTGACGATTGACGATTGACTATTGATAAATGACCCCGGTGAAATAGTCCCGCCGGGGCAGGTAATCGACCAACGACTAAAGAAAAATGATGAGAGAGCAAATATGACTGCTGAACTGCTTTTAGAAATTGGAACAGAGGAGATCCCCTCAGCTTATCTGGAAGAAGGGTTAAATGAACTGAGGCGGCTTGCAGAAGCCTGCCTAAAAGAAAACCGGATTGAGGTGACAGGTAATCTACGCACATGTGGAACCCCCAGGCGATTAGTGCTGATAGGAAAGGCCATTGCCGAGAAACAGGAAGATCTGGTCCAGGAGATGACAGGGCCTCCAAAGACCGTGGCCTATGATAAAGAAGGAAAGCCCACAAAGGCTGCTCTGGGTTTTGCTCAAAAACAGGGCGTTTCTGTTGAGGAACTGGAATGTATAGAGACGGCCAAAGGGGAGTACCTTTTTATTAAGCGCAAGATTCCAGGGAGGCCTGCCAGAGATATCCTGGCAGAGGTCTTGCCAAAACTCGTTGGAGACATACCCTGGCCCAAGTCCATGAGGTGGGGGAGTGTGGGTTTTTCGTTTGTGCGACCTGTTCACTGGGGGTTGGCACTTTTGAATGGGGAAGTAATTCCATTCGAAGTTGCTGGCGTAAAGAGCGGGAATACTACCAGGGGCCACCGGTTTATGGCGCCTGAGGTAATGAAAATTGTGGATGTTCGGGATTATTTTGAGAAAATAGAGAAAAGCTTTGTCCTGGTCGATCAAAAGGAAAGAGAGCAAGTCGTGGAGAAATTGGTCATTGAAGCGGCTGAGTCAGTGGGTGGAAAACCTGCCAAGGACCCGGATCTGGTGACAACAGTGGCCAATCTCGTAGAATATCCTTCTGCGGTTTGCGGCAATTTTGACAGGAGTTTTCTTGATGTCCCTGAACCTGTTCTGATTACGGCCATGAGAGAGCATCAGAAATACTTTGCTGTTTACGATGGGGAAGACCGATTAATGCCCAATTTTGTGGCCGTGAACAACACCATTGCAAAGGATACGTCCGTGGTAAAAAGAGGTCATGAACGTGTCTTGCGTGCCAGGCTTTCTGATGCAGAGTTCTTTTTTAAGGAAGACCTGAAACGGCCTCTACAGGACCGGCTTGAGGATCTAAAAAGGGTTACATATCAGGCAGATCTGGGGACCTCATATGCCAAGGTTCAGCGTTTTACCAGACTGGCTGAATACTTGGGCGGAAAAGTACTCCCGGAAAAGATCGAACAAATAAAAATTGCGGCAAGCTTATGTAAATGTGATCTTGTCAGCCAGATGGTCACTGAGTTTCCGAGCCTGCAGGGTGTTGTGGGAAAAGTGTATGCCCGGATTGAGGGGCAGCCTGAAAATGTGTGTGCTGCAATTTATGAGCACTATCTTCCAACAAAGGCCGGTGGTCAGCTTCCCACATCCAGGATCGGGGCCGTTGTGGGGATAGCAGACCGAATGGATACCATTACCGGGTGTTTTGCTGTCGGTCTTGAGCCATCAGGCACAGCGGATCCCTTTGCCCTGCGTAGACATTCTCTGGCCATTATCCGGATTGTGGAAGATATGGGATGGGATCTGTCGCTTAAAGAGTTTATTGAAAAGGGTCTATCTATCTTACTTGAAGAGATCGATTTTGATAAAGGCCGTGTGTTTGCTAAAGTTTCCGATTTTTTTAAAGAACGGTACAAGCAGATGATGTTGCGATCTGATTATGAAACCGACCTGATTGAGGCGGCCATATCGGTGGAGTTCGATCGGATCAATGATCTGCGCTTAAGAATTGAACAGCTCAAGAGATTTGCTACTGAGTCAAGTGAGTTTCATGACCTGGCCCTGACTTTTAAAAGAGTAACCAACATCCTTAAAAAACAGGAAAAGACATTTGAAGTAGATACGGCCCTGTTCAAAGAACCCTCTGAATCCGCCCTGTGGAAGACATTCCAAGCCTTGAAAGATGATGTTTACGGATGTTTGGGAAGAAAGGATTATTATAGTGCATTGGGAATTATGGTCAAACT
>JAUWMY010000033.1 GCA_030612945.1 Desulfobacteraceae bacterium | reverse complement strand
ATGCATTTTTCAGAGCGAGCTCAGTTTCTTTCTGTGATAAGGCAAAATCCCTTTTAGGTGCCCTCCTGATACCTTCAATAAATTCAGGCATATCAGGCAACTCACCATATACTTCCTCCAGTTTAATCGTCATGGAATCTGAAATATCGATGTTATTGATCATTTGATTGTCACCCCCATATACAATTTTCGTATTGTAATTTATCCTCAATTGCATTATCGCTTAAAAGTTGATAATAATTCAATAAACATTTTGACATTGGGGTTTTGGATTTGATTTGACATTTGGATTTTGTCATTTGAACTTTATTACATAAGTTAATTGCATTGATTGTTAACCCGTAACCCTGAAATTCAAGGATAACCCGCTTATGGAAGAGATTTTTCTTGGTGTAGATGGAATGACCATTGAAGACCTGGTGGCCATTGCCCGGTATGAGGCAACGGTTCGCCTCACTGAGGAATCTGAAAAGCGGATTTTAAGCGCCCGGAAACTAATTGAGCGCTGGGTCCAGGAAGAAAAAGTTATATATGGTGTTACAACAGGCTTTGGCGCACTGAGCAATGTAATTATCTCTAAGGAAGATACCTGGCAACTTCAAAAAAATATACTCATGAGTCACGCTGCCGGTGTGGGCAACACCCTGGACAAAGAGACGGTTCGGGCTGTCATGGCCCTTCGTATTAAGGATCTGGCGAGGGGACGCTCTGGTATTCGGCTAAAAACAGTCAACCACCTTATAAAGATTCTAAACCGGGGTATCTGCCCCATAGTACCTGAGAAGGGATCTGTTGGGGCAAGCGGTGATCTTGCGCCTCTGGCACACCTTTGTCTGGTGCTGATAGGCCAGGGAGAGGCTTTCTACAAAGACCAAAGAATTTCCGGCATGGAGGCCTTGAGAAAATGCGGCATGGAGCCCATTCAGTTGGAAGCAGGAGAGGGCCTCGCACTGGTGAACGGCACCCAGGTAATGACTGCTATCGGTGGGCTTGCGGTGTACGATTCTTTGAAACTTGCCAAAATGTCTGACATTGCCGCTGCCATGAGCCTCGAAGTTCTCATGGGGAGCAGGACTGAATTCGATCCAAGAATTCATCGGGTACGACCTCACCCGGGACAGGCCGCAGCCGCTGACAACATGAGCCGGATCACCCAAAACAGTGAAATCATCTCCTCACACAAGGACTGTTCCCGGGTACAGGATGCATATACCCTGCGCTGTTCCCCTCAAGTACACGGCGCAAGCAAGGACGCCATCAACTACACCTTAAATGTCGTGGAAACGGAGATGAATTCATCCACAAATAACCCTCTTTTTTTTCCTGAGTCAGAAGAATTTTTACTCGGTGGCAATTTCCACGGGCAGCCCGTGGCCCTTGCAATGGATTTTCTTTGTATGGCCGTTTCAGAACTGGCGAATATTTCAGAGCGGCGCATTGAGCGGCTTTTAAACCCGAAATTGAGCGGTCTTCCAGCGTTTCTCGTAAGCGACGGAGGCCTCAATTCCGGGTTCATGATTACCCAGTACACGGCCGCTGCCCTGGTTTCAGAAAACAAGGTTCTTTCTCATCCCGCCTGCGTGGATTCCATTCCAACATCGGCAAACAAAGAAGATCACGTGTCCATGGGAACCATCTCAGCCAGGAAATGCAGGGAAGTTGTTAGAAACACAGAAAAAGTTATCGCCATTGAGCTTCTTTGCAGCGCTCAGGCCATGGATCTTTTCACAAACATAAAGCCCGGGGAAGGAACTTTAGTGGCTTATAAGGCTATACGAGATGCCATTCCCCATCTGGACAGAGACCGCGTTCTTTCAAAAGATATCGAAACCATGATGCACCTTATGAGAAGCGGGAAGATTATCGAAGAGGTTGAAAAAGTTGTCGGAACACTTAGATAGGCACTTTAGTTGTTCTCAATAAGTCCTGGCATTCCGACTGCTTCCCCCTTTTGCAAAGGGGGATTGAGGGGGATTTTCTAATACATTCCGGGTTTATTGAGAACTTACCTTTAGTTCACTTTAGGCATTTTAGGCACTTTAGGCACTTGTTTGAACGTACCTTTCAGGACCAATATGACACATCCTTTATAATCGAGCACTGAGGGAAATATATGCTGAAGATTTTGGGCAAATGGCTCAATATCTACCAGGATGAAAGAGATTTGTTTTTATGGTCTGCAATTCTTCTTTTTCTCATCCGCACCTCCAGCATCCTATTCAATAATTTTGCAGAGACCGCTTTTTTGAAGAGGTTCGGAGTTGAGTACCTGCCTATTGTCTATATAGTCAATTCCATATCCGCCTTTGTAATCATGGGATTTATAGCCGGGATTATGGTTCGGCTTCCAGCAAATCGTCTCCTCAAATACCTGTTTCTATTTTGCGGAATTTCGGTGGGTGGTCTCTACTTTGTTATCCCTCTCGGCTTTGATCTTCTCTATCCCCTGCTGTTTATCCTGAAGACCCAATATGAGGTCTTGCTCGCACTCGTTTTCTGGAACCTGGCAAATGACCTCTTCAATACCAGACAATCCAAACGCCTTTTTCCACTACTCTCGGTGGGAGGGGTCCTTGGCGGCGTCATTGGCAGTTTTGGGACCCCTTTCCTGGCCAAGGTCATGTCTTTGGACAACCTGATGCTGGCCTATCTTGGCACCACCATGCTGGGCGCTATCGCCGTGAAAAGGATGGGGACTCGGTTCCCAACCTTGCTGCTATCGGACAAAGATCCTAAAAAAAGAAAACAACGCACCTCAATCGCACAGGAATTTAAGAAAGCTATTCCTCTTATCAAGGAATCCAGGCTGGTAAAAATTCTGATTATGCTGACCCTTATGCCCAATGTGGTGATCCCCATACTAAATTACCAGTTCAATTATGCTATTGACCAGAGTTTCGCGACTGAAGGTCTTATGATCCGATTCTTCGGTTACTTTCGGGGTGCAATGAATGTCATCAGCCTGATAATCCTTCTGTTTGTGGGAAAGCTATATGGCCGATGGGGACTACCGGTTGTCCTTATGTTTCATCCTATTAACTACATGTTTGTATTTATCGCCTTTTTGTTGCGCTTTGATCTATTTTCGGCCATGTATGCAAGGTTATCTACCAATATTTTAAGAACCACCATGAATGTCCCTGCCACCAACATAATGATGGGCCTTTTTCCGGAATCTTACAGGAATGTGATCAGGCCGTTTTTAAGGGGGACCGTGGTGCGGATTGGGGTACTTATGGGCGCGGGATTCATCATGCTTTCGGAGGGACTCGTCCATCCCAGGTACCTTTCCCTTGTGGCGATGATCTTTGTGGGGGGATGGATCACCACAACTTTTTTCCTCAAGAGAGGGTACTCGAAAATTCTGCTCGACTTGATATCCAGGAATATGCTGGACCTCAAATCCATGGAAGACAAGGACGTTAGTCACGTCTTCAATGACAAAAAAGTTGAGAACCAATTGGTTCAGGCCTTTTTGTCTGCCCGGGGTAATGACTGCCTGTGGTATGCCCGTTTGCTCAAGTCACTGGGGGTGCAAGGGCTGGACAGCTATATTCTTTCCACCCTTAAAAACCAGGGGAACATGACCAAAATTGAACTTCTCTCTATGCTCTCGCCACAGGCAGGGGATGAGGCTATCCGGGTATTTAAGGAGTTGGCCGAACCAGGCAGGCAGGATCTCATGGCTGCCCTTGTCAAGGCCGCAAACCAGCTTGATTCTGGACTTTCATCCGATTTTGAAACGGAAGTCTTTAAAACCACAAAGTATCCTGAAGTCAAGGCCTATGCGGTCACAGGCCTCTATCAGCAAGATCCTGAAAAGTACAGGGGAATTATTGATACCTGGCTTGATGAAGATGATATTACAGAGAGAAAGGCAGGCGTCATTGCTGCCGGAGAGTCAGGAGAGGATACTTACATTTCCCGGCTTGAAAAGATGCTGACCGCGGAAAAGAATGGCCCTATCCTACCATTTATCCTGGCAGGCCTTAACCGCCTTGGGGCACCGGATATGAATACTCTGGCTCATACCTACCTTACTCATCCCATGGAATCTGTACGCATGGCGGCCCTGGAGGCGTTTGAAATAGAGGATGATGACGACGTGAGGACAGTGATTGAACTTTTGAATGACCCCTCAAATCGCATCCATGAAAAGGCAAAACACAGGCTTGAAAGTTCTTCCTACCAGAACGCTCAACTGCTCGTTGAATCCCTCACTATACCACGGCGTAAGGTCCGGGATGGCCTCTTCTATTTGTTGGAATCCATGGACATAAAGAACTTGGATGTCTTCCGGGCCGCTCGTTTCCAGCTTGAAAGAAGTTACAGAAACATGGCCGAGGCAGAGACCGTCCGTCTTCTTCCTGAGAGTCGCGAGAGGGACTTGCTTCTGGACCACCTGGAACAGAAAAGCAAAGTGCGCCTTGAAAACGCTTTAAGGGTGCTGGCCACACAGGATCGTTCCGGTCAGACGAGGACCATTTGGCGGGGTATTTCGTCAGCCGATCTCCGTCAGAGATCAAACAGCCTTGAGGCCCTGGAGGATTTGTTAGACCCTTCTTTGTCGATAATCATTATGCCCCTTCTGGAAGACCTTCCCCCATCCCAGTGTTTGGCCGTGGGCAGAAAAAAATTTAAATTGCCTAATTTTGATTCTGATCCGGCTGCCATATACCCCCACCTTCTTGCCAAACAGAACTGGGTCACGGTTGTTCTGACGCTTTATTTAGTCTCTCATCAAGGGGCCGATGAGGTGGTCAAGGAAGCCGTTGAGAACCTGACCGGGTCCGAAAACGTTTATATTTGTCAAATGGCTCAATGCGCCTTTGATCTGAAACAGGATCGTCCTGTAAAAAAGGAGGATGAAATGGGAACAGAAATCAGTGTCCCTGACAAGATTCTGCATTTAAGGAGGATTAAAATATTTGAAGGGCTCTCTATAACAGAGCTTGCGGCCGTGGCATCTGTCACAGAAGAGATCGTATTTCAGCCTGAAGAGACTGTGATCAAAGAGGGTGAGCCTGGAGAGACCATGTATCTCATTCTTGAAGGCGAAGTATCTGTAAATAAAGGCCAGGAGCAAGGCCGTGAAATTGAACTGGACCGAATCAGCGCTGGAGATTATTTTGGCGAAATGGCCCTTTTTGAAGACATACCACGTTCTGCGACGATCCGTACGCAAAAAGAGACCCGCCTTCTGATGCTCCATAAGCGGGAATTTGCAGAAATTGTAAGGGAATACCCCCAGATCGCCCTTCATATTTGCAGGGTGTTGGGTGCGCGCCTCCGCAAATTACACGATAAAGTAAAGCGTAATGAAAAATGATTTACTTAAAGCCACGCGGGGAGGAGTCTAAACCTCTTTTTAGGTGCTATCCTGTATACCTTAAAGTCCTTGTGGTCTAACGTGAAGATCTTTTCAATTTTTTTTGATTCCCCAAGGACCACTAAAGTGCCATCAGCCAGGTCCATCGGCAAGTCATTGTATTTTTTCATTAGTTCTCGGCAACGTACTTGCATCCTTACGTCCAGAGATAGAACTTCCACACCCCCCATCATAAATTCCCATAGGTTGTCCTGAGCCTTCCACGAGAAAGCCAAAAGATAAAACGCTTCTTGTAAGTACCGGCCATGATGTAAATAGCGGCTCATTAATCTCTTTCAGCGTCTCTATGCATAAGTTGTGATAATTGTCTGAAGCATCGAAGAAAGCTACAATGGGTCCTGTATCAAGGAGAATCATTTTTTTCCCTGAATGCTTTTCTCAAAATTTCTTCACTATCTATTGCGAGATTACCCTGCCCGCTAAACTCCCCACCGATTAGATCAGCAATCAGGTCATAGGGTTTTTTGCTCTTCTCCTCCAAAGTTTTTCTGCAAAATTCGCGAATAGAAGCCTTCAATATTTCTGTTTTAGTTGTATTGACGGCCTCAGCTGTTTTCAATAAAAGGGCTTCAGTCTCTTTATCCAGCCTGACACTTATTGGCATATTGAACACCTCCATGCTAATATAATACAAATTGTATTACATCAAAAGCAATCCGGTCAAGAGAAAAATAGGAGTGCCTGCGGAAGCCTTACAATTGACACGCCGCTATCAATTCCTTATGGTTGTATAAGCTATGAGCAACTCAGACCAGTTTAATATACTATTGGTCCACCCGCCGGTGGCCAGCCCGGCCGCCCCTCCGTGGACCCCTGCCCAAGTGGCGGCACGCTTGATCGGGCCAGACCTGTGCTTGGATCAATACGATGCCAATGTGGATTTCTTTTTAAACCATTTCCTGACCTTTAAGAACCTGACCGAACTTATGGGCGTGATTGAGAAGAAGGAAAAACAGGGCACCTTTGAAAAGGCTGATAACGAAACGGTCTATTTGCTGGCCGATCTGGCAAAAAACCGTGAGCGTTGGAAGCACAGGATCACCGGGGTGGACGGCAGCCTGAAAGCCCTCAGAACAGAGAGTTTCTACCTGCCGGATGCCTGCATGACTGTGCTTAAGGAAATAAAGGATCTGCTGGCTTTGGGCTCTCTGGCCTTTTACCCATCCTGTATCCGGTGGGACAGCTTCTCCAACCCTGCAGTGAAGGGCTGGCCCCATGTTAAGACATTTATCGGGGATACGGATACAAATCCCTTTCTGCCCTTGTGCGAGGGGGGGCTGGCTCACAGGCTCGCCAGCCTGAGACCAAGCCTTTTGATCCTTTTAGCATCTTCCACAGACCAGTTGCTGGCCTCACTAACCATGGCCCATTTCAGCAAGAAACAGCACCCTGACATTCATGTGGCACTGGTTGGCCATGACATGTTAATAGAGGACGCCGCGGACTATTTTGACAGCCTGTTGCCAGAAGCAAACCCGGAGCCGCTATCAGAACTGGTCGCCAGGTTGGGGGGGACCACGGCCCCAATAAAGGCGGTAGTCCCTGATTTCAGCGGACTGCCCTTAGAGGAATACCTGGCTCCGGCCGTGGTTCTGCCTTTTGGGTCTCTTTCTGACTCCCGGCCTGGGTTAATACCACCCTCGATCTTTTTGACCATATTGAAGGAGCAGGTGCAAAACCTTGGAGTTGGAGGCTTTTTGATTGAGGACGATCGCCTGACGCCTGCCTATATGGCGGAGATGGCCGGGGAACAGCCGCCTTTTTGCCTTGGTCTAACATGTACGCTTGATGAATCCACAGCTTCGACCATCACGACGACAATGGGCAAAGCTATCCAGAACCGGGTGAGGCTCATACAATGGCAAAACCCTTCAGGCCAATCAGGGCCCTTGATCAAGGCCCTATGGGATGTTTCCAGAAATGGTGTATGGAATCACGTGATGATTCCCGCAGGGCTGGAGAGTAGCCTGGAACAGGAATTGGTAGCATTTATGGCCGCCAACCCTAACATTGCCCATTCGTGGGTCCGCCGCAAACCCCCTGGGTTACCCTTTGAAAACCTCGCCAATCCGTCTCAAGAAACACCAACAGCCTACACTCAGGTAGTCCGGTTACCCGGCCGCCCCCTTTGGACCGGGCAGAATGACCCCGTCTATCTGCTGCTTTATGTGAACAGACATGGCGTCAAAAAGGTAATTCACTGGCGCGTGCAGGACGACGGGATCTCGGTCCACGGTCTGGGAGAAAACATGGTTTATCATTTCGTTAAGCCCCGGGACCTTCCGCCGGGATACTTAGACGAAATCTGTCGAATGATAGAGGCAGGGGGATCGGTGGGAACAAAATGGGTCAGGTACAACCTGGAGCGGGCCTTTTTGATCGGCTATGTCCTTGAACATGACGTGATCGTGGGAAATTCCAGCCTGAAGCATCCCAGACCTGAGTATGTTGAGGCGGTCAACAGGCAGTCAGGTCTTGATCTCAGCCAATATCTGGAGCGTGGCTATACATCGGTTAGGCCCGAATATCGGGGCATGGGTATAGGCACAAAGCTCCTGGAGGGCCTGACTGAAAGGATCGGCAACAAGAAGCTCTTCTCGATTATCGGTGAGGATAATATGGCTACTCAGAAAATGGCCCTGCGCAATAAAACAAGGAGGGTAACCACCTTTTACAGCACGAGCCTGAACAAAGAGGTAGGGGTCTGGATACCAGAGAAGATGCTTTAGGCCCTTACAAACTGAATTGTATTCAAAATGGTCACAATTTCTTCCTTCAGGAAGAGCCTTGTTGGCCCTAAAATTCAGGGATTCAGGAATTGAGGGATTGAGGGATTAAATTGAAGCGATTGTTTTTAGTTCCCGAATTCCTCAATTCCGGTTTATCCGGGTTAGGTGATAAACCGGTTTGAAACTTATCTTCTCAATCCTGTTATCCTGTCAAAAATAAGGGGTTCTAAGTAATCAATTGCTATGAACATAGGAATCATAACAGTAAGGGATCGTGATTATCATCCCAACAGACGGTTGGCAGAAGCAGCCTCTGAGCAAGGCCACCGGATAACCCTTGTTCATCCTTATAGGGTGTGGCCCGCTCTGAAAGGCGGCGAACCGAGCCTTGTGGGCGAGCAGGATATGGAGCCTCTGGACGTAGTATTACCACGCCAGGGCGCCACCATAGGGGACTCCTGCCTGGCCCTCATACGACATTTCAGCCTGATGGGTATACCTTTGGTGAACGACCTGGATTCCATTCGCCTTGCCAAAAACAAATTTCTCACGTTGCAGGCCCTCTCTGCGCCACGAATTCCGGTCCCTGAAACGATGTTTATAAACTCGCCCGAAGGTTTTAAAGAGGCCATTGAACGGTTGGGAGGATATCCTGTGGTGGCCAAGCAGGTCTGTGGCAGGCAGGGGGAAGGGATTGTCCTGGTGGAGACGAAGGATGACGCGGAGTCGGTTACCCGCGACCACTTAGACAGGCGAAAAGGCCTGTTGGTGCAGCGCTTTATCCCCCCTGCCGGTCGTCAAGACATACGTGTGCTGGTTGTGGGCGGGAAGGCCATAGGGGCCATGGAACTACGGCCCAAGGAGGGAGACTTCAGGGCCAACTTCCACCTGAGCAAAGTGAGCCGGTTCAAAGACCTGTCACCTGAGCAGGAGAAGATTGCACTGAACGCGGCATCTGCAGTTGGTCTTGAAATTGCGGGAGTGGATTTAATTGTGGATAAAAAGGAACAGGTAAGTGTTATAGAGGTAAACTATTCCCCCGGATTCAATGGACTGGAGGCCGCCACAGGCCTGGACATTGCTGGCATAATTGTGAAATACGTTGCGAGTACTTACAGCGGTTAAGAAAACAGGAACGATACATGCGCATAACAAACCTCAAATTAGAGCATGAAAAAGAGCTAACGCGCGTGAGTGCATCTGTAAATTGGGAGGATTGTGATCAGCCGGTCCGGGAAATTTATATTGAAACAGACAAGAAATTTGCCGAGGACATATCCTGCAACCCGCATGCCTTTCTGGTAGGTTGTATCATACCCGCCATGCATTTTGGCGAAAAAAGAATTCAACTAAAGGCTGAAATATGTCCGGGTTTACGAGAAGGCCTGAAAACGGTGATGGCTTTGATTAAGAATTGGTCGGGTGGCACATACAGACCGTTAGACATAGAGACCAGGATAAGTTCTGCCGTGTACCGCTCAAACGGGCAGAGACGAGCAGGAATGTTCTTGTCCGGGGGAATAGACTCCCTTGCTACGTTGCGGGTCAACAAAATGAACTTCCCCGAACAACATCCCGGGTCCATAAAAGATTGCCTGCTTATCCATGGCTTTGATATAGGGGGAGTCATTAAAAGAGGCATGAAATACCATGTTTTTGAAAGGGCCAAAGCGGCCATGTCGCTTGTGGCAGAAGATGCCAATGTGACACTCATTCCGGTCTATACAAATATCAGGCACTTGTGTGATGAGCGGGATCTCTGGCTGAATAAGTTTTTCGGGGCCGTTCTTGCGGCGGTGGCCCACACCTTTGATTCCAGACTCAGTTTAGTTTATGTTGCTTCATCCTATGATATACCAAATCTGGGCCCGTGTGGCTCGCATCCGCTCCTTGACCCGGAGTATTCCAGCTTTGATCTGAGAATAAAACACACAGACCTTGCATTATCCAGGCTGGACAAATTAAATATAGTAGCCAATTGGGATGCGGCTTTTCAGAATTTCAGGGTGTGCCTTGCAAATGTAAAAGATAGATTGAACTGCGGAAAGTGCGAGAAATGTGTACGGACCATGACAGAACTTGTGTCAATCGGGGCTCTCCACAAAACCAGCGCCTTTGTTGAGAATGATGTCTCTCCTGAGCTTTTTTCAGGTTTTGACATAACGATCAGACATAGGGCGCCGTTTTACGAGGCAATGCTGCCTCTGTTAAAAGAACGCGGTCGAGATGACCTGGTGCAAACGATTAAAGGCATGCTCGAAAAATGATAACCGTTCAGAGGTTTAAGGTTCGGTTACCGCTTTTCTTTGGCGTTGGCGTATGCCCGAGACATGTTCATTGCCTTATCAGGTCAGCTATGCTATGAATTTCAACGTAGATTCTCAATGATGGATTTTCAAGACGACTAAATCCGAAATACGAATATCGAAATACGAAACAATATCAAAATTCTAATATCAAATGACCAAAACATTTCTGGCACTTATACAATATTTACAGGATCTACAGGATATTGATACGTTTTGAATTTGGGATTTATGTCATTCGTATTTGTTTCGGATTTCGAGCTTCGAATTTTAGAAAATCAAATAAGCAAATAAACTCTATTCATTCAACGTGTTATCTCTTTAAATGACTTAGACCTCGGAGGGGCATTATGAGAATAGCCTTCTTAATGGATAGCCTGAAGTCAATAAACCCGGTGAATGAGACCACCAGTTATTTGATGTACGAGTGCAACCAGAGGGGGCACACGGTCTATTTTCTCGAACCCCATGATGTTTACATCCGCAAGGATAAGGTTGTGGCAAGAATGCGCAACATCACGGTGCCACCCGACCTCTCAATGAAAAAATACTGGCGCGCTCTAATAAGCTGCACAAAAAAAGAGGAGCTTATTTTTGAAAGCGTTACCGATCTTGACGCCCTGTTTCTCAGGAAAGACCCGCCTTTGATATACCAGACCATGGAATTCCTGGCGCCGGTAAACGATCAGGTGTTCATGATAAACAGCACAACAGGGCAGGTCCTCGGCAACAGCAAGCTTTACACCCTCAACTTCCCTGAAATCATACCGGAGACCCATGTTTCCAGAGACCCGTCCCGCCTCAGGAAGATTATTGATGATTTCGGAGGCGCCATGGTGGTGAAACCTTTACAGAGATTCGGCGGTGAAGGGGTAATTAAGGTCAGCATTAAAGATCGTGATAACCTGAATTCACTGATTAATTATTATGTAAGGGCATATCAATCCTACCCGGAGAGAGAGCCGATAATGGTTCAGGAATACATAGATGTGGTACAGAAAGAGGGGGATGTAAGGATCCTTCTTCTGAACGGGGAGATCCTCGGGGCCATGAGAAGAAAACCCCTTGAAGGGGACTTTAGAACCAACATTCATGCCGGTGCCAGGGCATATAAACATGATATAACCGCAAAGGAGAGAGAAATCTGTGCCACCATCAAAGACAGGCTGGTTGAAGACGGACTCTATTTTGTTGGTGTCGATGTATTGGGAGACAAACTGGTAGAGGTCAATTGCGTCAGCCCCGGGGGTATTCCCCGCATAAACCGGCTGAATAATGTGAAACTTGAAGCCAACGTAGTTGATTTCATTGAACAGAAGGTAAGGGAACGCCAAAGGCAAAAGGAGTAAAAGTTATGAGACTGACCTGTTTTGGAAAAAGACCCTTCTTTAAAATGACCTGGTTTTTCGTGTTTACCCTGATTTGTTTTATCAGTTCAGGGTTTTCAGGCTCCAGGGCCAATGCCGCTCATATCCTCAAAATCGGCCTGATGGATGAACCCAAAACACTCAACATCTGGCTGGCAAGCGACAAATGGTCCGGCAGGGTCCTCTCACTTATGTATCAGCGCCTTTATATACGGGATCCCGACACATTGGAGCTTATCCCGTGGCTGGCTGAAAAAGCCCCTGTCTATGATGAATCGACTGTTTCATATACCGTAAAACTAAGAAAGGCCAAATGGTCAGACGGCTCCGAGTTTACCTCCGAGGACGTGGCCTTTACCGGACGACTCATAAAAGAATTCAAGGTGCCCAGATACCGAGCCAGGTGGAAATTCATAAAAAGGATCGAAACTCCCGATAAACGCACGGTTATATTCTATCTTGATAAACCGATGGCTGTTTTTACGACACGAACG
>JAUWMY010000163.1 GCA_030612945.1 Desulfobacteraceae bacterium | reverse complement strand
ATTTAGAGCCGTTGCTTAGACCGGTTAATCCATCTCACCCATGTCAGCCAGGAACTCTTTCAATTTCAAGAGCTTCAAATCCCTTTCTCTTAAGACTTCTTCAATAGGTGAGTCTCAATAATCATAAAAAACTTTGCCGGTCTTGACCCCCAATCTGCCTTGAGAGACCATTGAAGCGATTGCGTCTGATCGCCCCTTAACCTTAGGAGGGACATATGATTTGTTGCGAAGTATATGCTGTACCAGGTCCAGCCCTGCAAAATCAACTCTCTTTACCAATCCTAAAACAGGTATGCGCAAACCAAAGCTTGCCTTTGTGGCCCTGTCGATATCCTCTGGAGTAGCATAACCGTTGTCCAGGAGATGGTAGACCTCAAGGCTGAGGGCTGCCTGCAATCGATTGGCAATAAAACCGGGAAGGAATTTTTTAAGTACAATTGTTTGTTTGCCCAGGTCATCTAATATCTTCTTGACTATCCCAACAGTCTCAGGGCTGGTATGCGGTCCCGGCACAATCTCCACTAAGGGTATAATATGAGGTGGGGCAAACCAGTGGGTGATGATCACTTTTTCCGGTCGTTTGGTTTCCACAAACTCATAAATATCCAGATAAGAAGTGTTGCTGGCCAATATTGTCTCTGGCGGTGAGAGTCGATCCAGTTTAGAAAAAAGCTCTTTCTTGGCATCCGGATTTTCGACTATGGCCTCGATAACCAAGCCTGATGAAGCTACAGCAGCAGCAAGGTCGGTGGTATAGGTAATTCGCTCCTCGACTACAGTAGAATTATCTTTCGAGTCGAAAAGACCAGCTTCGGCAAGAGTTTCCAAGTTGGCTTCAATTAAGCTCTTTGCTCGAATAAGAATTCCTTGAGAGGTATCATTCAAGAAAATTTGATACCCACCCTGAGCAAATACCTGAGCCAGGGAGTGGCCCATAGTTCCCGCACCAACAATTGTTATATTATTCATTGAATAGTTTATCCTTTCCTATCTGCTCTTTTCTTACTCAGCCATATGTAGGCGGTAATAAGCGATATAATTCCTGCTCCTGTTATATTCCAAATGGGCTTATTAGGGATGGTAAGGGGAATACAGATGAAAAGAATCAACCTTTCATAAAATCTGAGTTCTCTAAAAACATAACCACACGCACTTCCCGCTAAGGCCCATATGCCAACAATGGCCATAAGTATAGCAATTGCTGCCTTTAATGGGTTGCCCGAAACCAGCATTATATCAGGGGTGTAAATGATATAGAAAGGCACCACAAACTTGGCGATTCCCACCCGGAATCCAACCAGCGCGGTCTTAAAAGGGTCAGTCTCGGCGATTCCAGCGGCTGCATAAGCCGCTAGTGCAACAGGGGGCGTAATTGTAGAAATAACGGCATAGTAGAAGACAAACATGTGTGCGGCCAAAGGTGGCACACCCATTCGAACGAGTACCGGGGCTATTATTATGGCCACCAGCAAATAGGCTGCCGTTGTAGTTATACCCATCCCGAGCAAAATAGAGGCAAGCATGGCCAGCAACAAAAGAACCGGCAAACTCCCATGGGCAATTTCAACCAACAGATAAGATATTTTTAGTCCCAGCCCGGTTAGAGTCAGTACACCAACCACAATGCCAGAACAGGCGCATGCCGCAGCAATGGGAAGCACTGCCCTGGCACCATTCTCCATGGCCAAAAGGATTCTTTTGATTCCCATTCGTGTGTCCTTTTGAAAGGCACTGACAATGATCACTGCAATGATGGAATAGAAGCCTGCCTTCATGGCAGTAGATCCCGTTACAAGCATCATAACCAATACAACTATTGGGAGAATGAGATGCCCTCTTTTTTTCAATACCGGCCAAAGTCTGGGTAGATCTTCCTTGGGCAGGCCTTTAATGCCATGCCTTTCAGCCTCAAAATGTACAATGATGTACACAGATAGAAAAGAGAGTACCGCAGGAACGAAGGCGGCAATACATATGGTCAAATACGGTTTTCCTACCACACTCGCTATGATGAAAGCTGCTGCTCCCATAAGAGGAGGCATTATTTGGCCCCCCGTAGAGGCCGTTCCTTCGATTCCTGCTGCCAATATGGCCGGAAAGCCCATCCGTTTCATTAAAGGAATAGTGACTGAACCGGTCGTAACCACATTACCGACAGCACTTCCTGAAACGGACCCCATTGCGGCACTGGCTACGACCGCCACCTTAGCAGGCCCGCCTGTTTTATCGCCAGCGATAGCCGTGGCGGCGTCCATAAAGAAATCTCCAACTCCCGAGTTTACCAGAAATGCAGCAAAGATAACAAAAACAGCAATAAATGTTGCTGATACTCCCAGAGGGACAGTAAAAAGCCCTTCCGTACTCAAATAAGTATATGCAATGAACCGAGAAACATCCATTCCGGAGTGGGTGATATATGGAAGAGATATATGGGACCCTAAGAAGCCATAAGCAATAAATATTAAAGTGATAATGGGCAAAGCCCATCCCATGATCCTTCTCGTCATGTCCAAAACCAGAATAATTAATATGAAGCCAAGGACGATATCGACGTTTGTTGCTGCCCCGGCGCGCTCGTAAAGAACGTAATAGACAACAAAAGCAATATTCCCGCAACAGAGGAGCGCCCCAATGGAAGAGAGGATATTTATGGCTGATGACAATTTCCGTGGAACCCCTTTTTTTCTAACAGGGTAGAGATAGAACGTTAGAATAAGGGCAAAGGCCAAATGGATGGATCTTTGTTGTAATGCCGGAAATCTTCCAAACCCCGACGTGTAAAGATGAAATAGAGCCATGATAATGGCTGTAATAGAGACAAACAAAGCGGTTTTCCTAACTGGGATTTTATCAATCATGGGATACTATCCTTCTTAACAGTGAGGCCATTCGAGAACTCTTTTTTATTGTGACCCGAATGAGGTCCCCTCCCTGGGCCACTTCATAGAGAGGCAGCCAGTTACCATTCAGAAATAGCATATGCTTAAAGGTATATCCGGCATAGAAGGTTATTTCCTCCATATGTCTATCATACCCGGAGATTTTTGTCGTGTTCGGCGCAAGCGCCTCTGATCTTTCGGCATGATCGTAACCGGCATAGGGTGCCTGAAAGATGGTTTCAGTGAACAAAATCTCATAGTTGTCATTTACAACAAAATGATCGGCCACCGGGAGACCTTCCACGGAATTCACAAATACGATCCATAGATTATCCCCGGGCGTAGTTGCCACTTGTAGTACTGTTTTGTTGTTACTTACATCTTTGATGCTCAGGATATGGAGAGGGTAAAGGCCCAGATAGGCCATTGTCAGAACCAGGGCTATACTCGCCCCTACAAGGCTCAATCGTCTTTTTGTGATCTGCCTCATAACCACCAAACAACGTCCCTAAAATCCGTAGGAAGTGCGTTACGTTTGAGTGCCAAACACTTCCTACGGATAAGCTGTTACCAAGTGAATAAGGGCTGGCCTATTTCAAAAGGCCAACTTCCTTCCAAAACCTGGCCGCCCCCGGATGCCAGGGTATGGACATTCCTTTTGACATGCCTTCTGTAGTCAGTTTTTTTGCCTGAGCGTGGCACTGTTTAAATTCATCCAGATGATCCTTACAGATCGTTTTTACGATTTTATAGGCAAGTTCTGAATCGAGATCATCATAAGTGACGACAATCCCCACCCATTTCAGGGCAGGAGTATCTGTGTCTATTTGTGGATAGGCCTTGGCAGGGATGACTGATGGGGCATAGTATGGATACTTTTTAACTATCTTTGCCATCATTTTTTCTTTTATAGGCAGGATACGGCATTTTGTCAGTGTGCAAAGATCAACAAAAGTGGAGGCAGGCGTCCCAATAGTATACATGGCAGCATCCAGTGTCTTGTCCTTTAAGGCTTGGGATTGTTCTGTGGCAGAAATGAATTGAGGTTTCACGTCATTGTATGTCAGTCCATATTCAGCCAAGATTTTTTCAGACATATTAGCGCTTCCGCTTCCAGGAGGTCCAAATCCAACCTTATGCCCCTTGAGATCCTCTATTTTGTAAATACCCGTATCAGCGCGGGCAATGATGAGCAGGTCTATTCCCCAGAACGAAAAGAGCCCCTTGACTTTTGCAGGGGGTTTTCCTTTGTAAAGTGATGTTCCGGTTTGGGCAAAATAAGCTATGCTTGGCATGACCATAGCCAGATCAGTTTTCTTTTCTTGTAGCAGTCTGATATTTTCCCTGCTGGCAGCCGATGGATGAGCAGAAGCCTCGGTATTGGGTATATACTTAGTAATAAGACTGCCAACTGCACCACCCGCTGGATACCAGCTTCCACCTGTGCTGGCAGTGGCTATGGACAATAGGCGCTTGCTGCCTGCCGAAGCTATATTGGGACTGGTAGCTACTGCAATTACCGTTACAAACAAAAAAACAATGGCCGTAGTTATAATTCTTTTTCTCATTTCCATTCCTCCTTTAACTGTAAAATAGTTGATGACGCAAAAAAACCAACCCCCCTTTATAATCACCTCCTTTTCTCGATCGGTAAACGATCGTATTTTTCTCTCAAGAACGGTTTTAAGGCTTTTCCTGACGGGTTTCTGGGAATTGAAGGGATAAAGGCTACTGCCTTTGGTTTTTTATAACTTGCAAGATATTTCTTGCAAAAGTCGATCACCTCCTGCGCGCTGATCATTTCCCCTTCCTTGAGGGCCACGAATGCCTTAACCGATTCTCCCCAGTCTGGATCGGGGATACCAACCACTGCCACATCGGCAATAGCCGGATGTGTGATCAGGATCTCTTCAATTTCCCTCGGATAAATATTCTCTCCGCCACTGACAATCATTTCCTTCTTGCGATCGACTATATAAAAAAAACCTTCCTCGTCCATTCTGGCCAGATCCCCGGTATAAAGCCAGCCATCCCGGATAGTTTCTCGTGTGCCTCCTGGATTTCCATAGTAACCTTTCATCACGTTTGGCCCCCTGCAGATTAACTCCCCTACTTCACCTGGCGGCAGCAATTTATCATCTTCATCAACCACACGAGCCTCTAAAAACGGCAAGTCTTTTCCCACCGACATATCTTTCCGCAGGGAGTCCTCTGCATTGAGAATCGTGATACAGGGAGATGCCTCGGTGCAGCCATAGACGTCATAAATTCCTTTAATATTGGGGAAAAACTCAAGTAGCCTTTGCTTGATCTCCATGGGCAGCTTATCGGCGCCAGCAGTACATTTAGTGATAGAACTGGTGTCATATTTACTGGCATTGGGATGCTGCAAGAGTAAGTTATAAAGTGCCGGTGCACCGGAGATGACGGTCACCCTTTCTTTTTCTATGGTCCTGAGAAACGATTCCGGTTCAAATTTTCGTACAAGGATACTGGTTCCTCCGAGAGCTACCTGAATAGTAAAGTGATTATTCAATGCAGCCGTGTGATAAAGGGGGCCTGCAATCAGGGCTCTCTCTCCAGTTTTATCTTCCCTGCCTAAGACAGTGTTGAAGAGATTCCAGAGTACATTACCATGGGTGAGGATTGCCCCCTTTGGCCTACCAGTGGTCCCTGACGTGTACATAATCTGACATTGATCGTCTTCACAAATATCAGATGCAGGGGTGATACATTTTCCTTTTGAAAGAAATTCTTCATAGCCTACGGCTGAGGAGGAGGCGCCATCATGGGGTGAAACAAAGACGCGAATCGTTTCCAGTTGTTCGCGAATGTTCAAAATGGTTGTCTCGAATTCAGATCCGTAAAAGAGCATGCTCGGCTGGGAGTCATTGAGGACATAAGCAATCTCCGGCCCAACAAATCGAAAATTCACCGGCGTAGCGACCAGACCCACCTTAAGGGCAGCAAAATAGACTTCAACAAAGTAACTGCTGTTGAAAAAAAGAATCGCCACCCGATCACCTTTCTTCAAGCCAGCTTTCAGCATGGCTCCTCCAAGTCGGTTAGTCCTTTGATCAAATTCTTCAAAGATCCACCTCCCTTCCTCGGAGATGACGGCTAATCTTTCGGGATATTTATGAGCCGAGTTGGTCAAAAGGTAGCCAACATTCATCTTCTAATTCCTCGACTGGATCCTGTCACACAATTAGGGTTAGAGCTTAGGGCTTGACAATAAATAACTTCACATTTTGGCATCCCATCTTTAGGCCGTCTTTGTCCGCTTCTCATTCGCAAGATCCTCGAAATAGTACTACTATTCCTGTGGTTTTGCTCAATCGGACCGGCCAAATACGACCAAA
>JAUWMY010000478.1 GCA_030612945.1 Desulfobacteraceae bacterium | reverse complement strand
AATTCCGGATGCCCGAAAACCAATCAGGCGCCCCGTAATGCCTGGCAGGAGGCTGTCTGAGAATGAGATATTTTTTCCAAGATCAAGGAAGACGAAAATTATAACCACCCCGCTTAAATACAGCGGGACAGGCATCCATACATTGAAGTATTTCGAGGATTATAATTTGAACCTGACGTCCCGCTATATAGCGGGAGGGAAAATAGCCATTCTCAGACAGCCTCCTAAACACGGGTCTTATTGCCTTGACAGCCTACGCAGGATACCTTAGATTTACGCTTCGTGTCAATGAAACGGCTTTTTCAACAGCAATTGAAGTAGACTGATGCGAATAGTGAAGAGCTGAAGTCCTCATCAAAAGACTGATAAAATACCATATTGGGAAGCGAGATTTTATTTAAATGCCACCGGAACCAAAACTCACCAAAACACGCAACATAGGAATTATCGCGCATATAGACGCGGGAAAGACCACAGTGACGGAACGCGTCCTCTTTTACTCCGGCCGCGTTCACAAGATGGGGGAGGTCCACAATGGCGAGGCCACCATGGACTGGATGCTGGAGGAAAGGGAACGGGGCATCACCATAACCTCTGCCGTGACTTCCTGCGATTGGCAGGGTCATGCCATAAACATTATTGACACCCCCGGTCACGTGGATTTCACCATAGAGGTGGAACGCTCACTTCGTGTCCTGGACGGCGCCATAGGGATTTTCTGCGCAGTGGGCGGCGTGGAGCCTCAATCTGAAACAGTCTGGCACCAAGCAGACAGGTACAAAGTCCCTAAAATTGCCTTTATCAACAAACTGGATCGCGTCGGAGCCGACTTTTTTAAGGCCATACTGATGATCAGGGATCGACTTGGTGCCGTTCCTCTTGTTCTCCAAATACCATGGGGTATTGAGGATGATTTAAATGGTGTGATCGATCTTGTTAAGATGAAAGGTATCCTGTGGGAAGAGGAAACCCTTGGTGCCGAGTTCAATGAAGTCCCTATTCCCGCTGAAATGCTGGAAGAGGCTTTAAAGCATAGAGAACACCTCCTGGAAACCCTGGCTGATAAAGATGATCTGATAATGGAGAAGTATCTATCAGAAGAAAAAATGGAAATTAAGGAGATAAAACAGGCCATACGAAACGCCACCATTAATCTGGAACTTGTACCGATTTTTTGTGGCGCTGCCCTGCGGAATAAAGGCATACAGCCACTTCTGGATGGAATTGTTGACTACCTCCCCTCGCCTTTGGATATTCCACCAATTGTTGGGCATATCCCCTCCTCAGAAAAAGAAGAATCCCGTCCGGCAGAGATAAAAGGGCCCTTTTCTGCCCTTGTCTTCAAGGTAATCATGGATCAGGGGAGGAAAATGACCTATTTGCGGGTTTACTCTGGTACAGCTAAAATGGGTGACTCCGTCTACAACCCGGGCAAGGATATCAACGAAAAACTGTCGCGACTCCTTAAGATGCATTCCAACAAAAGAGAACGGATCAATAGTGCTTCGGCAGGCGATATCGTTGCTGCCATGGGCCTGAAGCTGGCGACTACCGGCGACACCCTGTGCTCAAAAGAGAAACCAATCCTGCTGGAACCGATTCAATTCAACGAACCTGTCATCAGTATGGCTGTAGAGCCCAAAAAGGTCGGTGATAATGATAAACTTTTGGATTCCCTGGGTAAACTTTCGGACGAAGACCCCACATTCAAGTTCAAGATAGACGAAGAAACCGGTCAAACTGTCATATCCGGCATGGGTGAGCTCCACCTGGAAATTATTGCAGGAAGGCTGAAACGTGAATTTTTTGTAGAAACGAACCAGGGAAAACCACAGGTCGTGTACCGGGAGACCGTGACAAAGACCGTGGAGCATGAGGAATTTTTCGATCGGGAGATCGCCGGGCAGCAGCATTATGCAGGCGTGAAAATCGAGACTTCACCCCTGCCGAGGGGTAGCGGGAACCGTTTTGTTGACCGGTGCAAAAATCCGGATCTTGCTGAAGACTGCCTTCAGGCTATAAAACAAGGTATTGCTGAAGGAGAGGCCGGTGGCGTTCTTGCAGGCTATCCCGTACTTGACGTGCAGACATGCCTCCTGGGTGTCCGGATAAAAGAAACATCTGACGTGATGGCATTTAAGGTGGCTGCTACAATGGCATTTAAAAACGCCTGCCAGGGGGCCGCCCCTTTACTCCTCGAACCGATCATGAAAACCGAGGTCCGAATTCCGGAAGAATTTACAGGTGATGTCATCAGCGATTTCAATGCCAGACATGGAAAAATTACGCAGATTACCAGCACAGGGACGGTCCAGATTCTCACGGGCAGTGTCCCTCTTTCCAAAATGTTCGGGTATTCCACCGCTCTCCGATCCGCGTCTCAGGGTAGGGGGACATTCACCATGCAATTCAGTCACTACGATAAGGCATGAACGTAACATCCCGGTCCTGGCATTCCCACCATAAGCTGTAAGTTGATTTTGCCCAGGACCGAAGGAAAAAAATGAACATCGAACATCGAACGTCCAACATCGAATTTTGAATGGGAAAAGATGAAGAAACAGACATATGCCCTGGAAGAAAGGTTGCTCATACGGTGCGAAACATAAAGATCGTTGAACAGCTACCAAATACCAAAGCAGGTAACCATGTTGCGGGCTAATTGTTAAGATCGGAAGTTTCACCTTATCCAAACCATGGTGAAGCCCAGGCACCATAGGCCCCAAAAGACTTTATCCATAAGCTTCATATCTAATTATTGGGTGTTTGATTTTTTCATTCTATGTTGGACGTTCGATGTTCGATGTTGGACGTTCATCTCTTGAAAAAGCCCGTATGGCATCAATCCCCCTTTGCAAAAGGGGGAAGCGGTCGCAATTCCTATAACCCTTAGATAATTCTGGAGTTTTTT
>JAUWMY010000554.1 GCA_030612945.1 Desulfobacteraceae bacterium | reverse complement strand
ACCCGTAAAAACGCCTCCTGCGGCGATTACAGGTATGGCCCTGTGAAATTTATCCTCATAGGTCTTTATCTCGGCAACAACATCGGGCAAAATACGTTCAAGCGCAAAATCAGGATCATCGATTTGGTCCTCTTTAAATCCCAGGTGCCCACCTGCTTTTGGCCCCTCCACAACAACACCATCCGGGATATCCTGATATTTTTTCACCCAGGACCTGAAAATAAGCCCGGCTGCCCTTGCAGAGCTTACAATAGGGAGCACTTTGACTCTGGCTGATCTGAGCTCTTCAACAGGGATTCCCTTAATTGGGAGTCCTGCTCCGAGGAAGACCATATCGACCTTTTCTTCGATTGCGACCATTAGAAGCGCATGAAAATCACTCACAGCCACCATAATGTTGACCCCAATGATGCCCGAGGTCTTTTCTTTTGTCTTTCTTATCTCTTTTCTTAGGGCTACTACATTGGCATCTCTGTGTCTGGCATAATAATCAGGGTCAAGCATACCTATTGAATTTGCGGCGATTACGCCTATGCCGCCTTCATTCGCCACTGCAGAAGCCAACCCTGAAAGGGATATTCCAACCCCCATTCCTCCCTGAACAATGGGAAGTTTTGCAACAGAATCACCGATTCTTAGTTTAGGGATCTGGGACCATCGAATTCTGGAAAGATCAAACCTTGGCCATTCTATATTGCTGAGGTCTATTTTTGGTATCTGAAACTCTGATATTTTACTAAAATCAAACAATTGATTCTCCTTCCCTGGAAGAAAAAAACAACAAATGGCTGTCTCTTCCACCGACAAGGGGGAAATTAGGATAATTATGCCTGTATGTCAAGGATGTATAAAAGATCTGTGTGAAAGATCGTCACGAAGGCTGGATTGAAAGAACCGTCCGCTCTTTTCGTTTTCTTGTTGCACATTCATGCATAAATTGTTATTTCAGTGCAAAAACAATTTCAATGGCTTGATTAATCTCTTAAACCATCCCGCAGTAGCGGGATGGTCCCAGTTCTACTATGCGTGTTAGATAGTGATTTGTGAAGCCCTATGGAATAAAGTTCAAATGACAAAATCCAAATGTCAAATCAAATCCAAAACCCCAATGTCAAAATGTTTTCCAAAACGGTCAGTTATATATCTTTTCCCCATTGTGCACCTTCACCAGTGCAGGCTGCGTTTGAATTAATGGGTGGACATATATTTTTTAGCATTTGTCATTTGACATTCATTTGAAATTTGTGCTTTGACCTTTGTCATTTAAATTAATTCTATTTACATATTTGGACCCTTTTAGGGTCACTATTCAAGTCACCCCTTTTAGGGGTGGTAGTTGACTTATTTCCTGTTTTTTTAAAACCGACGCGATTGACTATTTCGAACGCTACGGTTTCCCGGAACTCACTTTCTGAAAGGATGCACCCCATGAAATTTGAAAATGTATCCATCATCGGCCTGGCCCATGTGGATGCGCCGCACCGTATCACCTCGTCTGAACTCGAAAACCAACTCTTGCCCATCATTGATCGGATACATGCGCGACCCGACATCATCCAGTCCCTGACCGGGATTGTGGCAAGGCGGTTCTGGGAACCGGGCCGACAACCAAGCGAGGCGGCCACCATGGCGGCTGAAAAGGCCATTGTGGACGCGGGCATCG
>JAUWMY010000149.1 GCA_030612945.1 Desulfobacteraceae bacterium | reverse complement strand
GTCCGATTTAGACGGTTTCGTAAAAAGTTCAAATTCAAGGCGTGCAAATTTTGTAATCATGAGGCGTACTTATCGTACGTTGAATGATTGCAAAATGCAGCACAACGCAGAAGTTGGACTTTTTACGAGACCGTCAATATTCAATTCCGCTTCGGGGTCATCAGGTTGCTCAAAGCCGGTCTCCTCATAATATATTTTCCGTAATAACTCCCGCCAGTGTTTATATTGCTCCTCAGCCGAACCGGTCAATTCATATTCCTTGCCTTTAAACTCCATGACCACCGGTTTCATTTCACTTCCAAATGACTCGCTCAATTCCTGAATAGCCATGCGATGGATTTCTGCCTGTTTGGAGATATTAAACCCGTCCACCATTACCATTCCACCACCAAATATCAGAACGTTCTGCAAGGCATACGTATTGTCCACATCTCCTATGGCAAGGCCTAATGCCAGCGCCATCATTAGTGCCCCTGCGGCCTGTCGCACATAAGCATCCCGTTTGATCTTACGAAGGGCGACCTGTTCAATAAGATTTGTCTTTCGCCAGTCTTCGTAGGGTTCCCACATCTCATTGTAGAACCCTTCAAAATACTCATTCAAGACGTCCACATACATATGATCCCGGTCCCGTATTTGAAGCAGACGCTCCATCATAGTATCATCGTCTGCCGGAAGCCGATTGACATTGATTCTGTCTTTTTTATCTTTACTCAGATACCCCTCAAATGCATCGGGAGCAAAGTCGGAAGCAAATTTCAGCTTTGAAATCGTACGTATCTGCTGTATCTCATCACGGCCCAACTTCTTTTTGAAGGCCGCCATGTCATTTGCGATGGAGTTATAAAGGTCCTGAAAGGTATCTTTCTGCCCCGGCACATTGCCAGAGTAAAAGCTATCTGTTGCTTCAGCTTTATAAGCTTTGTGCAGCCAGGTACTGCCGGCCGCATCTATCACATCTATTTTCAGGATCAAATGCTCCCCGTTTGACTCGAGGATCTCCCCTCTCACCTGCAGGTCCACCTCGGGGGTCTCGGTCGGGATAACCCTCACCGCGCCCCAGTGACTGCTTTGCTGTAAGGTGTTTTTCAGGTGATAGGGAATGAAATGGCGCTCTGCTTTTCTGATATCCGGATGGGTACCCTCTTTCTTCGCCTTCTCCTCTGTGAGTTCCTCGCTTTCAAAGACGGCGATGCCCACGTCGAGCAACTCCTCTTCGGGGATCTCCTGCTGGGCTTGAATTATGGGAGTAGGGACAACTTTGTCAGCCTGGTGGGTGGCGCAACCATTGAGAACAAAAAGAAGTGCACAGACCAGGAAAACAGTTTGGATAGGTCTTTCCATGTGAACCACTTACTGATCACTTCCTTTCTTATATTCTTCATACTCCTTCCAGAGTTTTTCCTTAAGCTCCGGATCAGTCTCTTTTTCAGCCGCCTCACGAATCTGCCGGGCCACAATGTCATCATCATCCCCACTTGAGTGGCTCCGCTGCTTTTGCGTAGGGGTTTGGCCTTTGCCCTCCACCCTGGACTCTGACTCCCGGCCCTCTGCGGTTGTTTTCTTGGCATCCACACCTTCCTCGGGAGGAATCTCATCTTCCTTCGAGTCCTCTGTCTCTTCCTGGACTTCAGCGGTGGTTTCGGCTGAAGAGGTGTCCGCCTCTTCGCCTTTTTGCCCCGCCTGCTGACCCGCTGCAGCCATCTCCTCGGAAAGGTCCTTCATTTTTTCAGTTGATCTTGCGAGAATTTCATCCCATTTCTTGAGTAACATTTCATCAAAAGACGCCAGGGAATCACCGAACTCACGCTCCAGGGAAGCCATTTCATCCAATTCTTCCTTTTCCGGAATCTCAGTATCTAACTCCTTACCCGCCTCGGGCGATGTAGAGGAACCGGAAGGTTGGCGAGACGGTGCATGCCCGGCATAGGCCGATTCCATCTCCTTAACAATCCTGCGGTTTTCTGTGACCATCTCCTGTACGCGTCCAAGATAGGCCTCATAATCCTTTATTAATTCGGGAGAAACATTTTCAGGATTATTGAGTTTCTCTAACTCGGAAACGATATGCGCTTCAGCCGCCTCGCTTATGCGAAGGTTTTCCCGAGCCAGTTCAAGCCTCGATTTTAGTTCTTCCGAGGAAGCCCCATAAGCCAATGTAACAAGGGCCAGCCACAACATTCCTGCGATTAGAAGTTTATTACGCTTTATGTTTGCAAGATAATTCATGAATATAGGATATATACTGTGCACGGCCTTAAATTGCGTTTCTTTATCAATTGGATTATCGGTTGTCCATAGCACATTGTTTATTATTGGAGTGATGGAGTAATGGAGTACTGGAGTGTTGGGCCTAAAGGACTTTTTGAAATTTCAAAACTATTGTTTCCAATACTCCAACACTCCAATACTCCAGCCCAAATTACTGTGATCATATCCAAGAATTAGAAAGCTAAAATTATAACCGTTAAAAGTATAATGGTCTGCTCACGGTCGGTATCCACGTGTAAAAATCCACTCTGAAAAAAATGCTGAACTATTTTACCATAATTGAGCAAGGCTCAATACACCTCCTCAATTGACTTTGACTCAATTGAGGCATAAGTCATGATAATAACGTGCTTTTTCTTTGTCAAGGTGAAAGCGGATGTGACTTTCTTCAATAGTTGAGGTCTTTATTCTTGAATAGGCCTTTTTGATGTACAGATATCATAATATCGTTTGATCACATAGGCAGGACAAAGTCATTTAAAGAGATAACCTGAGTGAAGGGTGGCCATAATCCGATATATGCTAAAAACTTCCAGTTGCCTTCCATCATTACACATGCTAAACTACTTTATAATGTGTAAAGAGTGAGGAGGAAAAATATGCCCACCAATTTAGCAATTGACGACAAATTAATCGAAGAAGCCCGTCTAATTGGTCTACATCGCACCAAAAAAGCAGCTGTTACTGAGGCGCTCCTTGAGTACATCCAAAGGCGCAAACAGGTTAAAATTATTAACCTGTTTGGCACGATAGAATATGAGTCCGATTATAATTATAAAGAACAGCGGAAGGTTAAATGAAGGTTTTAGTAGACACCTGTATCTGGTCTTTGGCCCTCCAAAGAAATAAACAGCCGGACTCGAATATTGAGGTTATTGAGTTTCAAGAGCTGATCGAAGAAGTGAGAGTGCAACTGATTGGTCCAATTCGGCAAGAAATACTTTCAGGAGTAAAAAGAAAACAACAATTTTCAAAGCTTAAAAAAATATTGTCTGCTTTTCCTGATTTACCACTTGCCTCAGAAGATTTTGAATTGGCGGCAAAGTATTTTAATGCCCTCCATAGCAAAGGCATTCAAGGTTCAAATACTGATTTTCTGATTTGCGCTGTTTCAACAAGAAACAATATGCCCATATTTTCAAACGATAATGATTTCAATCATTATAAAAAGCATATTCCAATTACACTTCACGCGCCAAGAGTGACGGTTTGTGATTCTTGGTGAAAAATCCGGGTTTAAGAATGGCAGGCAGATCAAAGGGGGATGAATCAACAAGCGGGTCAGGGAGAAGATCCAAGTTTTTACATTATAACGTCACGGAACCTGAAATCTACTACCTTATGAATCTTCTCAAAGTCTGAAATATTCCTGGTTACAACTGTGGCACCGATCTGTCTGGCTAACAAAGCAATGCAAACGTCGTTGTAAATGCGGGGATAGGACGGGTCAAGCTTACCGGAAAGCCGGAGCTTTTGACATGCTTTACCGATCAGGATCTGCGTAGAAGCTGCCGGGACAACAAGCCTCTGTAATTTGATAAACCTTGCTCCAAATCTGATCAAATGATTGATTTCCTTTTTGCCTTTAGCGCCTATCCACAGTTCGTGGAGCACTGGATGGACCAGATACATGATCTTGTTGAATCCGTTGATTTGATCTTGAAAAAGACCTTTATTAAAAACCCCGATATACACGCTTGTGTCAAAAACTACTATTTCCTGCACCCGTTCAGACCTCCTCAAACTCAAAACTTCCTGCGCCTTTAAGGGTCACCTCTGCGATCTGCAGATCTGTATCAAATTGTTTGAGAACGGTATTTATTGCCTCTTTCTCCGATTTGGCTTTTAGGGCTGTTTTGATGCGATTGATCTGGTCTTGATCCAATTCAATGGTTTTCTTTACAAGTGCCATTTTTACCTCCATTTAATACAGTTAAAACATATGTATCGTATGGTTTAATGGTAAGCGAGAGCATTTTGTTTGTCAAGGTTTAAATTGTGTCTGATGAACAAACGCATGCTGTTTAAGAATTATATAAAAAAGCCGCGCAAATATCTATCTACAGAAGCTGAAGCGGGGGAAGGCGAACATGACGCGCCATGGCCTCGGCCATCCTGTCCAGGGCCTTTTCCAGTAAAGCCCGTCGACAGGCAAAATTGAGTCGCACCGCGTTCGATCCTCCAAAGTCCCGACTGTTCCAGAGGCCCACGCCTGCATCTTCAAAAAATTTCTCAGGATCCTTCAATCCGGTGGTGTGGGTGTCAATCCAAGCGAGGTACGTGGCCTCGACGTGCGGCATGGACAACCCTGGTATGTCTCTGATGGTACGCTCTACGATGTCTCGGTTTTTACGCAGGTATTCGATGAGCTCTGCATGCCACTCCGCGCTGTCACGGTAGGCAGTGAGGGCGGCCGCATAACCCATGACACCGACATGGGGAACAATGCCAGCCATGACCTTTTGAAAGCGATGGCGCAACCGGGCATCCGGAATAACGGCAAATGAAAAACCCAGGCCGGGCAGATTGAAGGTCTTGCTCGGGGCCATGAGTGTGATGGTCCGCCTGGCAATGTCAGGATTCAACGTGGCCGTGGGCACATGGGTCTTGTCCTGATCAAGGATGAGGCTGCAATGTATCTCGTCGGAGCAAATAGTTATGTCATGTTTTTCGCAGATCGAAGTCAGGGTTCTCAGTTCATCTTCAGTGAAGACACGTCCCACAGGGTTATGGGGATTGCATAGGATAAAAAGACGGGTCCGTGGTGTAATGGCACGTTCCAGCCTGTCGAAATCAAAGGTCCAGCGACCCCTATCCTCCACGAGATCAACGGTGATCAGGTTTCGACGTGAGTATTTGGGTGCAGTCAAAAAAGGGGGATACACAGGCACCGCGGTTAGCACATCATCCTGATCCTCTCCAACAGAACAGCAAGACACGTTAATCCCCGTGACCAGGCCTGGGAGCCAGACGACCCAGTCGGGTTGAACGTTCCAACTATAATCTTTTTGGAACATGGCAAGAAGAACCTCCAATAGCTCTTCAGTGGATACAGCGTAGCCAAATATCCCATGTTCCACACGATTGTGAAGGGCTTCAATCACAGCGGGCGGTGCGCTAAAATCCATGTCTGCCACCCAAAGGGGGATGATATCCTTACCCTTATATTTTTCCCACTTCATGCTCCCAGTGTTTCGTCTGTCAATAGGTGTGTCGAAGTTAAAAACCACGATTGATATCCTTTATCCTAACCCGGACAAGCCGGAATTGAATATTGACGATTGAATATTGAAGATTTGTGGTATCGCTTCGCTCTGTCTTTTCTACTAAAATCGATAGAATTGCTTAAATATTCAATCTGGCTATGGCATAAATCATGTGTAAACATGATGTGATTTCAATAAATAGGTACTAAAAAAATGAGGCAAGTTTTTGTCCCGCTAAAGCGAGAAAATAGATACCCACGGCCCTTTTTGCACTACTTTCAAAGCGATAGACTGTTTCGAGCTTGCTTTTGTGGGAAAAAGCATAGGAAAAGCGCTCTTTTGAGTCAAGGAAAAAGAAAGTGATTATTTGATGGCGAACCGTTCGTTTAGCCCATTGTAAACGATGAAGTTTCTTAAGAGGGTTTAAGTAAAAATGTTTTACTTAACCGGCTAAATCAAAATCCAATTGATATATCCGTTCAGGTAAAATACATTACAGACCTCGTTGAGTAGTTGAGTGGTTAAATGGTTGAGTAGAAAAATAGGAGGAAACGAGAATGAAGGAAGCGTTTCACAGCATGATCGAACTACGTCGAAGTGTTCGTCGTTTTAGGCCCGAACCGGTAAAATCGGAGGTTTTGACCAGACTGGTGGATGCCGCTCGCTTATGCCCATCTGCGGCAAACAAGCAAGCCCTGATCTTTATTGCAGTGAACGACCCAGAACTCGCCAGAAAAATTTTCGAGACCCAAAAATTTGCTGCTTACCTGGCAGAAGCCGGTCAACCCAAACCTGGCGAGGAACCCACAGCCCACATTTTGGTAGCACAGGACAAAAATCTTGCCATTGCGGAAACGGTGCGTGATGTGGGAGCTGCGGTGCAGACGATTCTCATGGGGGCATGTGCTTATGGCCTTGGCGCGACTTGCCTGCGATCTTTCGATCGACCCAGAGCGGCCCAAATTCTTGACCTCCCTGAGCAATACGAGCCGGATTCGGTCATCGCACTTGGTGTACCAGCAGAAGCGCCAAAAGTGGTTCTCATGAAAGATGGGGATATAAAATACTGGCGAGACGAGACCGGTCAGC
>JAUWMY010000185.1 GCA_030612945.1 Desulfobacteraceae bacterium | reverse complement strand
GGTAAAATCCTCGTGAGTGTATTTTTGAATCTTCTTTTCGATGAGCAACAATATAGGTTCTTTACCCTCATTTCTATTTTCTGTCATAATTTATCCTTTCAAAATTAAAATTGATTAGATTGTTAAGAAATTGCTTATTCGAGGAAGGATTATAGGGTGATCCCCCTTTTGCGTCAAGGACATTGTCACACACTTTGCAATTCAGACACTAAACGGACATCTGTGGCTGAATGTGGGCGAGATTTAGATGCAAAACTCACATCGGCATATATGGAGCATGAACTAACCACAACGGCAGAGTCATAGCGAGGGATTAGCTTTGATTAGGGAAATGGGGCTTTCCTAAGGCAAAAAAGGCCCATGATGGCATTCAGAGGCTAAAGCCAGTTTTATCGGGATTGTATTGTCTATTGTTGGTGACAGGAGGTAGTTAGGGTGGTCGGGGGTTCCTCATGACTCCGTCCAATTCACGACGGATACGTCGGCACTTTTGAGCTATCTTGTTGCGAGCCTCCTCATGGAGAGTGACTACAAATCCAACGATTTCGAATGGCTTGAACAGGGCATAATAGTTTTTATAGTAGACGATTACGTGACTGTCAGAAGGTAGTAACTGCTGACGGATACGAGGCAGTGTCTTTTTGTTTAGCTCTTTGCGCCCTTTTCGTAACAGGTAGAGTTGAAGCAGATTATAGGCAAGCATGATAAAGACAACTTGATTGACCACCATAGAAAAAGCCCGAGAGGTAAAATTAGTCAAATCGATGAAGCACTTAATCTGACGGTATCTCTCCTCGGTAGCAATTCGGATGTGATAGTCCTGAGCTGCCTTTCTCGGATCCTGAACCTCCTTAGTATCAATCAGTAGCCACGTCTCTTCGTGGCCATCGGCATAGTGCTCACGATTGGCCACAACACTCAGTGGCACCGTACAGGAGGACCAGCTCCGAAACCCGCCAATGACTGCCGCTTCCTTTTTGACAAGTACTTTCTTTGGCGGTAGGGGTGGCTTTTCCTCTTCGAGTTCCCGGAGCTTTTCCTGCCGCTTTTTTTCGCGCTTTTCGATGGCTTTGGGCCTTGGTCGGGCTGGCTTTTTGACCTCCTCCTCCGACTCTTTCAAGGGAACCCAATCTGTCTCAGGCAGTCCGAAAAGCGCCATGGCATCCTTATATATATCCATATTGCGACGAATCGGGATGAGGATATCAATGCCGTAATCCTCTTTGCAAACAGAGATGGCCTTGCCATCCAAGAAACCACGGTCCAGAATAAGCCTCTTCATCACCCCCTTTCCCACCACCTCCACAAACTGTTTCACAAGCTCATAAAGCACCGGACACTCATGATCTTTACCCGAGACCACCTTAACTGCCACAAAAATGAAGAAGTCCAAAGACCGGTTCGTGTGTAATAGCGTTACCATCTTATAGCAGCGCCGCCACTGACAGTGAACCTTCTGATTATCGGTCATCTCCTTATATTGGCGTGAACTGACAGGATGATTATGTTCATCGAACAGTAGCTTGACTGAACCCTCATAGTTGGGATTATCAGGAACGAAAAGGTAGGAACCGTCTCCTATGAAAATACCCTCTTTGTCAAAACTACGGTGCTTGCGAAACACCCTTACCACATCATCACAAAACCACTTCATCAGGGCACCTGCATCTGTGTCCTTAGCCATCTTGCGGAGAAAGTCCTGGTCACAGGGTGTCTCACGATCATACTGGTTCTTGTTGTTGAAACCCTCACAGACAATAGTTACATCCCCAGTATCCGGGTGGACAACCTTCCGGCCCGCCTCGGGCCCAAAAGCATTGAGCATTCCTCCTGAGCGCACCAGCATGGGAAACCCGTTGAAAGAATGGACGCCATGAAGCCTCATGGAAAGATTGCTGGCTACATAAAACCACACCGGTACTTCTTCTTTCTTCCTGGGGGTAGGGTAGGTCGCAGAGAGTTTATCAAGGATTGTCTTTGCCTTAATGTGTCGGAAAAATTCAGTCTCAAATACCTCGCTGGCAGACTCCATGTAGTCAAAATTTCCATTACCAAGCGCCTCCAAAACAAAGGGCTTGTTCTCCTCAAATATCACAAGGAAGACACAGCTTCGACAAATCCTTGCCGATTCCGGAGCACTTTCTCAGGACTTCTGAATGGCAATTTACTAATAAAGTCGTGGAGGAATTCAAAGCGGGGTTTTTTGATCTTTCCCTTCGACTTCAGAAATGTGCTGGGCAGGAAATACCGCACATTTTGCAAAAGAAATGTGACAAACTGTTGAACGGATTTAGTGACCGGCTGCAAGAGGTCCTCTATCACCTTGATAATCATGAAATCGCGGACCGGCTGTGGGGTTTCCTATTCAAAGAAATCTTCCCATATTTTATGCGAAGCGATTTCGCAAAGAGGGCATACTTCAAGCCAAATGGTTACGCAGGTGATTTTGGCATGATGGAAATGATCTACCGGAACCAGCCAGATGGAGATGATAAACTCGGAGTTCTTGTTGACAGAGGGTGCCTAAACACAAAAGCAGCAAAAGCCGTGCGAGGACGCCGTGAGCTCTTAAGCAAACAAATTGAAGTGCAATGCCATACAAGATTTGGGCGACAATCTCCCATACGCATAATGAGCCTTGCAAGTGGTAGCAACAGGGAATTGTTTGATTTTCTGTCACATTGTGATCGCAGTGATAAAATTGAAGCCATATGCGTTGATGCGGATCCAGACGCTTTAGAGTTTACCGCATGCCACGTAGATGTCTTGCCTCACCATGCAACCGTTCGTCTTATGAACGACAATGTAATCAAATGGGCCTTGGGTAGAGTTCGGAATAAATACGGGTTACAAGACATAATTTATACGGCCGGACTCACCGATTACCTGAATCGTAGACTATTTCTGAAGCTTCTTACTCGCTGTTATGAACACCTAAAACCAGGAGGGGTTCTGATTGTTAGCAACTTTAGTCCCGACAACCCACATCGAGCCTTTATGGATCATATTCTGCACTGGAAATTGATTTACAGAGATAGAGAAGAGCTCATTTCCCTCTTTGGCAATAGCCCGTTTGGCAGAGACATAAATATCGTAGCCGAAGCGCAGGGTATAAATCTTTTTGCAATAGCTAAAAAGAAAGAGTGAATCTTCCAAGTTATGAAGTTCCCGATGATGTTAGTACCTATTGATTGAAATCACATCATGTTTGCACATGATTTATGAAAACGAGGGATGTCCACATGAGTAAATACATGCAGATTGATATTAGGTTGAGTCCATTTTATGAAAAACCTTTGGTAAAAGTGTTCCCAAAGATCTCAAAACTTATGAGCAGTATGGATTATAAGGAGCCTTTAGAAAAAGAGCCTTCCCTCTACGTTCTTGTTGATTCCCTGGCGAGCATGTCCCGTGACACTATGGTCCCTTCAGACATCAGAGAAAAAATTAACCCTTACGTAACAAAAATGAAGGCGCTTAAAAAAACGGCGGGAGAGCTTCTTTTATCCAGAAAATTGAATGAATTGGATAGATTTTTGTATCAGATCGAAGATCAATTCTTGGACCTTGAAAGCAGCCTGTGAACCGCAAATTTTGTCAAATACCAAAATCTGTGACAGTTTAGCCCTTTGAGAATACGATTTTTCACTCAAATAACATAACCCCAATCAATATCATTCAGCTCTGAATAGCCAGAGTTTTCCATCATCATTTTTTCCCCTCAAAATCCTCAACCTTTTCAATACTCTCCCACGATGGTATCAATGCCTGATTTTCTTGGCGATGAACCAGGCTGCAGCCAAAACCAGAACAAGCCCTATCATTAATGCTGCAAAAGCAATCCAGGTCACATAGGTCCCGCGTTTGAGCAGTCTATAGGGATTCCAACTGGCCTCAACCACATTTCTTCCCAGCTTGCCCCTGTATTTTTCCGGAATATTGGCTATCCCATCGCCGTCGGTGTCAGGAAGACTCCGTATATACTCCATAACAGCCTTCCATTCTTTCATCTCTTGAATTCCGGGACTTTTTTTATCCGCGTCCACTCTCACAGTTTCTAAATCCTCTATGGGGTTGCCGTTGCGATCTTTGGGGACAATGTCCAGTATATGCCAGGTAAAGTCTCCAATAATTTTTAAAAATGTCGCATTGTAGATATCTGCGGCTACCCGCAGCAGCGCCTGATTAGATTCAGAATAGTCCAGGGGTGTGTACCCGTCCTCTTCATTGCCCAACCAGATTTCCGTAATCCGATCGAAGAGCATACGATTCGGATTATATGTGAACCGGACCCCGGAGAACTGCAGAAAATAGTCGCTGCCTTTGAGTGGATAAATGCTGGTTAGGACTTCCAGGGTTTTTTTCAATTCAGACGGATAAACATAGAGGGTGATGAGGGGATAGCCCATGGTGCCTGCTTCATCGAAGCCGATTCCCAGCGGAATGGCCCGGAACATGTCACAGAGCGCAATTTTGCCTGTATGGCCTTTGACGATGGGGTCCCGGATAACGCCGTTGGAAATCACCGAAACGGCGACCTTGGTGGTCGGGTCGGCCGGATCGTAGTCGTGTTGGTGAATGTACCAACGGATGGAATCGGCGATGAGATTGCCAAGATTTGACTCATCGGTGTCTATGGTCAGATCAAAGTCGGTTTGGGCAATAACCTTTCTAAATTCCAGTGCGTCGTCGGTCAGAACCTGCTGATTGATCTCAGCTTCAAACTCTTTAATCCGGTTTGAAATTTCAGTGTCGCCTTTAATCGTGTCATCAATATCTACAAGGCGATATTCTTTAAGAGAAACGCGCTCGTCTTTGTATTCGATATCGAGCACCCCCAATTGCTTTCCGTACTCCCAGGCCTGGACAATGATCGTATTGTTAACCTGCAGAGCTCCTTTTGTTTTTGTATGGGTGTGGCCGCTGATAATGATATCGATACCGGTTACCTGTTGGGCCAGAATTTCATCTTCCGAATCATCTTTATCTTCAGAAAGACCGCTATGGGACAGACAGATCACCATATCTACTTTTTCTTTTTCCCGCAGGATGTCTACCATCTTCCGGGCGGTTAGGATCGGATCATCAAAGCTGACGGGTGAGGCGAACGGAGCTACTTCGGCAGCGCCTTTGCCCATCAGACCGAAAATGCCGATGCGGATTTCTTCTCTTACCAGCACCCGATAAGGTTTGACGATTCCCTGGGCGAAAACCTTTTCCAGCTCATCATCCTCGGTGCTTTGCGGACTGAAAATTGCGTTCGAGAGAACCAGCGGCGGAATTTGTCCCAACCGATGGGCAGTTGTAAGTATCCGGGCCAGGCCCTGAGGTCTCAGATCAAACTCGTGATTGCCCAGGGTGACCATATCATACCCCATCATCTTCATCAGCCGTAGCTCAAAAGCCTGGTCCCGGCTAAGAAGATGAAAAAGAGAGCCCATCAGAAAATCACCGGCGTCCAGCACCAGGACAGGATTTTGGCGGGTATTTTTTACTTCTTTGATAACGGTTGCAATCCTGGCCCATCCGCCGATGGTGTCGTCGTCCCCGGTGATGAAAGGAGTATACTCGATATTGGGGGCGGTTGCGAGAAAGTGGGAGTGCATATCGTTTGAGTGAATAATGGTAAATTTCGTTTCAGCAGCCAAAACCGTTTGTGCCAGAACAGGCAAAGAAAACAAGATAATAAGGATTCGTACCAACGTCACTATAAGCCTCCTTTTGGTTAGGGGTAATACCTGAATCTTGCACCAACTATCTACTACGGCTTGAAGCGCTTTGCCTTTAAAGCTCGTTTCATGATTTTGATCCTCACCATATAGGTAATATGCCTGCGGGTCAAAATCACTCCAACTTCGCTTTAAACACAAGGCTTT
>JAUWMY010000346.1 GCA_030612945.1 Desulfobacteraceae bacterium | reverse complement strand
GGGACATCTGGAATAGAAATTGGACCTGGCATTAGATTATCTCCAGTTTTGCCTGTAAGGCACCGGCTGCTTTGATTGACTGGAAAATGGAAATAAGATCTCTGGGGGATACGCCGAGTGCGTTCAATGCCTTTACCACCTCACCAATACTCACACCGGACTCCACCAGAATGAGCCTGCTATTGCCCTCCTCAACTGAAATATTAGTATCGGGAACTACAACTGTCTCGCCCTCGGAAAAGGGAAGGGGCTGAGAAACATTTGCCGATTCCTTGACTTGAATACTCAGATTTCCGTGAGCAATGGCAATAGTCGAAATCCTGACACCACTCCCCATGACCACTGTTCCGGTACGTTCATTAATCACCACTTTGGCAACTACATCCGGGATCACTCCCAAGCCTTCTATCAGGGTGACTAATGGAACAATGTTCCCCCTATACTTTTCCGGCACCTTTACATGTATGGTTCCGGGATCAGGGGCTCGAGCAAAATGAGAGTTTAGCGCTGCATTGATTGCCTCTGCCACACGAGAGGCAGTGGTAAAATCAGGGCTGTGCAAGGTCAGGGTTATGGTCTCTTTTTGATTTAAATTCGAGGGGACCTCCCTCTCAATCAGGGCGCCTCCAACAACCCGTCCTACAGTGGGGAAGTTCTTCTGGACTTTAGCGCCTGCTCCCCCGGCAGAGAAGCCCCCTGTGCTTATCGGACCTTGTGCAACCGCGTAAATGTTTCCATCTGCTGCCCTGAGTGGAGTAATAAGTAACGTGCCCCCCTGAAGATTTTCTGCATCGCCCATTGAGCTTACGAGGACATCTATTCTGCTTCCTGCCCTGGCAAATGCCGGCAAATCAGTAGTGATCATTACTGCGGCAACATTGTCAACATTTTTTATGTATTTGGGATCAATTGTGACGCCCATTTTTTCCAGCATACTTGCCATGGACAGAATAGTGAACTGTGCTTTCTTGCTGTCACCCGTTCCATCCAAACCCACAACCAGCCCATAGCCAACTAATTGATTCTCGCGAACTCCTTTAATGTCTGAAACGTCCTTGATCCGAGCGGCATGAGCATGAACAGCCGAAAGGATCAAAACCGCTGATATCAATCCGAATCCTGAGAGTATCCTGTTGAATATGAAAAAGGGAAGCGAAATTTGCATTTTTAAAACACCTTAACTTTATCAGAACGGCCAGATTGTATTCAATATCTTAGTCATCCAGCCCGGACGCTGGTGATCATCAATTATCCCTGCGCCACTATATGCAATCCTGGCATCAGAGATATAGGTTGACAGGATAACGTTGCCCTGAGAAATATCCCTGGTCCGGATAATCCCTGACAGGGTTATGAATTGTCTCTCATTGTTGACCGTAACTTCCCGGGATCCCATAATATACAGGTTCCCGTTCGGTAATACTTCAGTGACTCTCGCAGTAATATAGGCGGTCAGGTCTCCACTCCGGCTTGTGGCTCCATCGCCTTTAAAGGAACTTCCGAAGCCAGCCTTTACTTTCCCAAAAGGGCTAAAAAAACTGCCAGAACTCGGAAAATTCTGTTCCAAACCAAAGAAACTGTCTATGCCTGCGGAGATAGATGAGTCCCTGCCGGTATTGGTGGTGGCCTTGTTGGAAGCTTTTGAGGACTCCACTATTTGGATAGTGACAATATCGCCCACTCTTCTGGCCGTTGGATCTATAAATAACTCACTTAGTGAGCCATTGTCCTGCCAGAGAGATCCCTCATGTTTTATTGACGGTTCTTCAGAGACCGTATAAGGGATATCTTTTTTTATTGGTTTTGCTTCCTTATGAGTTGTGGCACACCCAAAAATGGACAAATAGAGAAAGCAAGCAAAACAACAGTATTCTAAAAATGATAGGAATTTGTATTTGCGGCACATCTTATTTAAACTCCTGGTATTAGACCTGGATCTTGCACCAACTATCTACTACGGCTTGAAGCGCCTTGCCTTTAAAGCTCGTTTCATGATTTTGATCCTCACCATATAGGTAATATGCCTGCGGGTCAAAATCACTCCAACTTCGCTTTAAACACAATGCTTTCTGCGCCTCGCTACGATACTTGGTGCAAGATTCAGGTTAGAAATCAACCCTTACCGTGTTGGAATCGAGAACGCGTGCATATATACATTTTTTGGAATCAAGATTTAAAACCTTGATCCTTTCGCCTCGACAACCCTTTTTTCTGACCTCTCCGAGGGTAGTAACCCTTAAACCGTCTGTTTCGGCAATAATTGACACCACGTCTCCGCGCTTAACCAGAGGGGGAAGTTCAATATGATCCGTCCTCAGAACCTTACCAGTGTTGATTGCTCTTTTGGTTCTCTTACCGAGGACCTCCTCATAAGTGGTCATAGCATTGGATTTTACCTTTGATAGATCCATTTTTTTCAAGTGGATGTCATCTTCGGTTATCACATGATACCTTCGCAAGTGCCTTTTGGTAACCACCATTTCTGTCAGTACTTCAATGTTTACCGTGGCCCAGATCTTTTTTTCAAGACGCCGGTTCACCTTGAAAAGCACCGACAGAGGTACGTTACCCAGGAAGTCGGTATTTCTTGGAGCAACAACTTTATACGTGATATTGCCCTCGGGGAGAAGAGCACTGTTACTAACGCAGATTTTCTTTATCCTAACCTGATCTTTCTCCCAGGGGACTAAGCCGTAAACAGAGTCCAGAATGATTTTTTCTATCTTTTCCTTGGAAATCTCGATGAAGCTCCTGGATACTTCGACTTTTATGGGCACCTGCAGCTTGATTTGAGACAAATCAATGCCGTTTTGTTTCAAGCGGATCCTGATGTAATCAGAATCAATCCGGCGTGACTTCCCTGGCAATGGGGACTTTCCAATGACAATGTCTCTGATTTTTTTAAGCAACGCAGGGTCTTCACCTTTTATCTCGGCAATTTCCCCCAACCGTATTCTATCGCCTTTCAGCTCCGGCCTTTCAAAGACCCTTATAGTATAAGTGCCTGCTGCAGAAAGATGATATAGGCTTCCCTGTATGAGAAAAAAGGTCAAAAAGCAGAAAGTGAAGCCAAGGAGACTTCTTAAACTATGGACTATGCGCGGATAGTGTTTTACTGGGTTCATAATCAATCGCTCTGAATTACCATCTCTTACCGTTTCATATTGTTGGCCATCTGCAGCATTTCGTCGGCTGTCTGAATGGCCTTGCTATTGATCTCATAGGCCCTTTGGGCGGCAATCATATTCACCATTTCGTCAACCACGCTGACATTAGACATTTCCAAGTATCCCTGGGAAATGGTCCCAAATTCATCTTCGCCCGCAGTGCCGGTAGTTTCATCACCTGAGGCTGATGTGGGAAGATACAGGTTCCTGCCTATATTTTTTAGCCCTGCTGGATTTGGAAACCTGGCGAGCTCAATGGTTCCAATCTCAACAGGTTCGCTCTCTCCTGCCTGCAGGATTGAAATCGTTCCATCTGTTCCGATGGAGATCCCAAGGCTATCAGTGGGCCCAGAGATCTCAGGCTCCATGAAAAAGCCGTCAGAGGTGACAATTCGCCCTTCGCTGTCCAACTTAAATGCCCCCGCCCTGGTGTATGCAACGTCGCCAGTGGGCTGTAAGATCTGGAAAAAGCCATCGCCTTCAATGGCCAGATCCAGTTCATTTTGAGTCTGTTGATAATCTCCCTGGAGAAAGATCTTCTGGGTGGCAACCGGGCTTGTTCCTTGACCCAGTTGAATGCCGGTTGGAACTTCAGTCCCTTGGGAGGATGCAGCTCCCGCCGGTCTAAGTGTCTGATACAGCAAATCCTGAAAATCAGCACGGCTCCGTTTGAAACCAGTAGTATTAACATTGGCCAAATTGTTAGCAATGACATCAATATTTAAT
>JAUWMY010000558.1 GCA_030612945.1 Desulfobacteraceae bacterium | reverse complement strand
TTTAGGAGGCTGGTCAGCGGTTTTGGCGCTCAGGAGGCGGGAAGAAAAGGAGGCGTCAGATACACGGATATTGGGAAACGGTGAGTTTGTACAGGAACTTAAGTCCGATCTTGATGATTTTGTGAAAAAGAACCTGAGGCTTTCAGGACGGCAGGTCGATATTGTCACATTAGCAGGAAGGGTTTGCAAAAAGCACGGCATAAGTCTTGGTGAGCTGCGCTCTGGAAGTCGAAGGCGCGAGATTGTGGAAGCCAGAGGAATAGTATCCTGGATTGCAGTTCGTGAGTTAGGGTACTCAGGGGCAGATGTTGCCCGGTATCTTGGAGTCACAAATTCATGCATTACGAAATCGGTATCATCCGGAAAAAAGCCCGACATGAAAGATTATGTTCATCAGGTCTGAAAACCGATTGTCAATGTTGAAGATCTGCAAAACAAGCCAGGCACGTTCGGAACGAACGTCCCCTTTCACGTCCCAATTGTTTCAGCTCGCCGTCGATTGGCAGGCAGAGGCAATAATCATTGGTGGAGACCTGTTGCCAAAGCATGGAGCTTTTTCAACCTCTGTAGAGGACCAACGAGATTTTATCTTCCGGTTTATGAAGCCAACTCGCAACATAAGGGTCTACACAATTGACAAGCAATATGTTTTTCTCTTGACAATGTAGTCACATAATTTTAATATTGTAGTAACTTAATGGAGGTGAAGTATGAAAAAGGCTGGTGTACGTGAATTGAAAATCCATCTCAGCCAATATCTTCGACAGGTCAAGCAAGGCGAAAATATTTTGGTTACCGAACGTGGCAGGGCAATTGCTCAAATTGTGCCGATCAAGCCTGCTGAAAAAAGAGAGAACGTTGAGTCTGTCCTATTTCATCTGGCAAAAAAAGGTCATATTCTGCTCCCTCAGCAATTGGGAAAACCTATGGGGCATCCCAGGCGTATACGGGTCAAAGGGACTTCATTTTCTGATGCGGTTATCGAGAATCGGAGATGATTCTATATTGCGATACTTCAGCCTTGATCAAGCGCTACGTGGAAGAAGATAGGAGTGACGAAGTTGACGGCCTTTGGGAAGAGGCTGTGGAGGTAGTTACTTCAACAGTAGCATTTGCTGAAACTATGGCGACCTTTCGTCGCAAATACAGAGAGGGAGTTCTCTCTGAAGTTGGGTGTATCCAGACTGTTGCGGAATTCAAAAATGAGTATCCTCGGCTCATTCTGGTCCCCATCAGCTCAGAACTGAACCAAATAATAGAAGGGCTTCTCTTAAAGCACCCGTTAAGAGGCTTTGATGTTATTCATTTGGCGTCTGCCTTGCTAATGCATAAAGGCAGTCATCTTACTACAAGGTTTGCCTGCTTTGATCATGCCTTAAACAAGGCCGCTGAAGAAGAAGGGCTTGATGTTCCATTTGCCGAACAGCTTGCCGACTCAAAAAAGCCTTCCTGAAGGTGTTTTTCGCCCCCGTGTGAAATCCCGCTAATGGTATCACTTCATATCGATCCTGGTGGAATAATTCAACTTTTTACGAATTTATCAGTATTTGGTTGGGTTGTTATATGGATGAATGGAAGCTGCTGTGAGAAACTATATTTTTTAGGTTTATCGCTTTAT
>JAUWMY010000332.1 GCA_030612945.1 Desulfobacteraceae bacterium | reverse complement strand
TCGGGAAGTGCACCTGGCATCTCCATTTAGTAACCTTGTCCGCAGCACAGACAATATTTCTGTCTGCCACCGGAAGTACTATCCAGCAAGCCAACATAGTCACTACAAAAATGGCACAAAACATCTTTTTTTTCATTACATGTCCTCCTTATGTTAAGATTTGTGTGTTTTACGGATCAAACTCCCATACGTTCTGTATTTTTCACCTCCTTTCTTTTGATCTCCCATCTCTATTCCCGCTTGTACATGGAACATCATGTGGCAGCAATTCTAATTATAACCTTTAGACATTGCCATTAAAGCCCCATGTTTCATTAAAGCCGCGGATGCGGTTACAGTATGAAAACATATCCATTAGCCCATCGTTTCCTTCAGAAAATGAGCATCTGTGCAATTATTTCCATTCAGACTCCAACATTCTCAATATCTCTACGTAACTATTCGGTAGGTCAGGTTCACGCATCATTCGTGGGTTCTTGGGCAATCTGTTTCCAAAGCCGGTTTTTTCAATTTGTCTGAGTCCGGTCATTAGATCTTCGAGCTTCTGTGTTGGAACTGTAAGGATAAATTCATCATCTCCTGCAAAGGCAAAATAACGGTCACCTCGACACGGTATTGCGACCTGACATTCCCCGTTCATAATTGCTGACACAACGGAATAAACACAAGCCGCATGGCTGGACAAACTGCATTTAAGATCATGGCCATCCTTGTACTCTCTTCCTAAGAGCAGTAAACTCAGTTGAGCTGAATTACAGTAAATCATAACCAGATCGGGTTCAAAATTAACTCTTGTCAGTGGAGCTGATACTACGCCTGAATACTTGCCGACTTTTAGACGCGGAAAATCGCTGGCATAATTTTCTCCTGCTTTTAAGTCTTTTACATCTTGAGGAAAACGGTTATGACCTTTTAGAAAAAACTGTGGCGCTTCCACCCATCCATAACCCACTATTGGTTCAAAACACCACATATCTTCTTTAAACATCGCAATTAACTTGCTCTCCTTGCGCGATAGCGCATAGCCTTGGCAGAGGGTCATACGGTAGCCAAAATCTCTCAATGGCCTTTCCGCACCTTCGGGAATATCCGTTTCTCTCTCCAGCAGTTTAATGGCTAATGGGAAGGTCTGCAGACGTATGCGCCTCTCAAGCTCTTCTCCATATTCATTAAAAACGCTGAATCTCGCCATGTGTGCCTCCTCGTATTACCTTCTTTCTAAAACCGCGGCGATACCAAGGCCACCACCCCCGCAAATACATTCCAAACCATAGCGCGCATTTTGCCTGCGCATTTCATTGAGCAAGGTGACCAATACCCGGGTTCCTGTGCAGGCAATGGGATGACCGAGGGAAATTCCGGACCCGTTTACATTAACTTTGTTATAGCCTTCCGGCTGTATTCCCATCTCTTTCAAGTCGGCCAATACCTGAGCAGCAAATGCCTCCTGGATCTCGATCAAATCCATTTGATCAATAGTCAGTCCGGCTTTTTTGAGCGCCTTTTCGACTGCAACTGGAACTGTTTTGTAAGCGCGTCGCGGATCATCCCCTGCAACGGCAAAAGACTTCAGGGTAGCCAATGGTTCCACACCCAATTGTGATGCCATCTCGCGCGAGGTGACAACCACGGCGGCCGCGCCATCATTTTCTGTCGATGAATTTCCAGCAGTGCAGACACCGCCAAGGACGGGCTTCAGTCGAGCCAGTTTCTCAAGGCTCGTATCCTGCCGGGGGTTTTCATCTCTGTCTATAAGCCTTGGTTCTCCTTTGGCCTGAGGGACACAAACGGTAATAATCTCATCATTGAATTTCCCGGATTCTATGGCCGAACAGGCCTTCTGGTGACTATCCAGGGACCATTTATCACAAGCTTCGCGGGAAATGTTTTCTTCTTCGGCTGCTGTTTCAGCCCAGGACATCATAGATGGCAAGACCCCATACCGTTCTTCGGGTTGTGACATGACCCGTGCTCTCTGGATCCGATCATAAAAAGGAATTCCCCAGGCTGATAAATTTCCGTGGCCCCGGGGCATGCCTTTTTTGCCGCCTATGCCCCATTTGATATCGCCCGGCACATAGAATTCCGCATTGCTCATGCTCTCAACACCGCCCGCTACTATTATCCCGGCCTGCCCTGACTGGATCATAGTGGCGGCAAAACAGACCGTGTCCAATCCTGTACAGCATCGCCGGTCAAGAGTTACGCCCGGGATTGCCTCGGGCCAACCAGCCTTTAGAAGCGCCATGCGTGCGATATTAACATATTCACCATTCTGATAGGACTGGCCGAATATCACGTCATCAACAAGGTCGGGCTCAATTTTGGCCCGCTTTACAGCCTCATCTAAGACTAAGGCTGCCAGGTCATAGGCCTGAACATCCCTGAGTCCTCCCATATATCGCCCTACCGGAGTCCTGACAGCACTTACTATTACAGCTTCTTTCATATTTTTCCCTCCTATTAAAACGCACCTTCCGTCATTTCCACAATTTCACGTTCCTTCCGAAGGCAGGTGTCGAGACGAGCCATGGTCAAAGGTAGCGTGACCCCGATGAAATAGGTTGCCTGCATCAGCTTGCCAACATAGAAATCGTTTTCCCCGCCCTCGTCTATGGTACGCTGGGCGATCAAAGCCATATCCAGGAGTCGCCAGGCCAGCGTTACATCCCCGAAACATAAAAGGGCCGGGTGCGTGTATGAGGCCCACTGAAGGGGGTCGGATTTTGAAGTGTCTGACATCTCTATGGCAACTTCAGCTAATCTTTTCACCACTACTGACAGGGTTTGCACGTCTTTACCCAGAGTTGGATGATCTGTATTCTTTTTACAAAAGCCCTCAATCTCAGCCATGAATGCCTTGAAGGGTGCGCCATCATTTACCCGCATCTTACGCCCCAAAAGATCCATGGATTGAATCCCGTTGGTTCCCTCATACAAAGACATGATCTTCACATCTCTTAAATACTGTTCCAGAGGGTACTCCCTGGTATACCCATAGCCTCCAAAACATTGCAGTGCCGTCTCACAAACCCTGAACCCAATATCTGAGCAGCAGGCTTTGATAATAGGCGTAATAAAGTCTACGAGATTCTGATAATGCAGTTTTTTCTCACCATCTGGCAGCTCAAGGGCAAAGTCAGACCAATAGGCTCCCGTATAGATCATGGAGCGCATGCCCTCAACCACGGCCTTCATCCACAACAACATTCTTCGTACATCAGGATGATCAATGATGGGTACACTACCTTTTTTTCTGCCAGCAATGTCCCTTCCCTGCACGCGCATCCTCGCGTAGACAAGTGCGTTTTGATAAGCGGTACTGGCAAGTGTCATTCCGCTCACCCCGGAATTTATCCTGGCTGCATTCATCATCTGAAACATATGGGCCAAACCTTTATTTGCTTCCCCGCAAAGGTATCCTATGCATCCGTCATGGGATCCAAAGTTTAGTTCGCAGGTGGGAGAGGCATGAAGGCCCAATTTCTCTTCTACCCTCTCACAGATGACATCATTTTCATCCCCTATAAGACCGTCTGGATTGACTCTGAACTTAGGTACGATGAAAAGAGAGATTCCTCTGACCCCTTCAGGCGCACCATCAATTCGAGCAATTAGTAGATGAATAATATTTTCGGTCAGGTCATGCTCACCCCAGGAAATAAAACTTTTTGAACCCTTTATTTTGAAGTGGTCTCCCTCACGATAAGCTATGGTCTGGATACCTCCAAGATTGGATCCCGCGTCAGGTTCTGTCAAGCACATTGTCCCGGACCATACACCCTCGAACATTTTTGGCACATAGCACCTTTTCAATTCCTCGCTTGCAAAACTTTCTATAAGATGAGCAGCCCCATGAGTGAGACTTGGGGCCATGTTGAATGCCTGACATGCTCCGTACATAAAGTCGTTGATAATAATTCGCATCATGTGGGGGAAACCCTGGCCTCCATATTCAGTGTCCCTCGACGTAGCAATCCATCCATCACGACCAAAGTGCTTGAATGCAGTTCTAAACTCTGGAGGACAGATAACCTTTCCACCCTCAAATTTCACCCCCCATG
>JAUWMY010000493.1 GCA_030612945.1 Desulfobacteraceae bacterium | reverse complement strand
ACGATGGTGGTATGAGCATTGTCACCGGGCCGAGACACGAGGACATTCTGCCAAGACCACCCAAAGGCATTGCGGGCAGGTCGAACATCGAACGTCCAATCACGCCAAGGCGTGAAATAAAAAACAAACATCCAATAATGAAATACGAAGCTTATGGATAAAGTCCTTTGGGGGCTCCGCTGCCTGGCCTTCACCATGGTTTGGATAAGGTGAAGTTCCCGATCTTAACAATTAGTACGCAACATGGTTGCCTGTTCTGCCATTTGGCAACTGTTCAACAACCTTTATGATTCGCACCGAAAACTCAAGCAGCCTTTCTTCAAGATCATACCTTTGCTTCGTTATCTTTTTCTTCAATCACCATTCGCTGTTCAATACTGGTTTTTTTATTCATCATTCGATGTTGGACGTTCGATGTTCGATGTTCATTTATTTCAATCCGCCCTGGGCGAAAACAACTTAGCGCTTATGGGATGGAAGGGTGGGGGTGGCAACTTGATGTCTGCACTAAATTCTCAAGCTTCCAATCAACGAGAAGCCTTAGCCGTGTGCCAGACTTTTTTTCTCGATAAATAAGGTGCCCATTTTCGAGCCCGAATTGAAAAAGGTCTCTTGTTATTGCAACATCGCTTTGGCAATAGGCGACGAGTTTTTCCATTTCCCCCTTCCGGAACCATTCCACAGCCTGAAGACCATGTGCTGTTTTGCCCTTGTTTAAGGTCTCAGTGGCCAGGTGGTCGAGGCTAAGCCGGAAGCCAAGGCGCTTATGGATGTCCTCCAGAATATCAAAGGTTGGTAGTGCCTTCAGGTCTCTATTTGTGTAGGCATTTAGAACCGTGTAGTCAAATTTCTTGATATTAAACCCGATAATCAGGTCAGCCCTGTCAAGAAGATCAAAAAGAGTATCAATACTATCTTCCTTGAAGATTAGAAACTTTTGATCAATACTGTCGAAAACGACCACTACAGAAACCCTCATCAGGCGGGTGTTTTGCCAACCCCCAACATCCTGGGCGGTTTTTTGAGTCTCAAGATCAAGGAAAAGGAGCCTCGGTTTTTTCTGATCGCCTATGTTGGCAATTTTTTCTTTATGGGACAATTTAGGTTCAATCTCCTCCTTTCCGTCTGATATCTGGCTCAGGGGAAGGTGTCCCAGAAGACCTTCAAGAATTAGCAATGCGGCCTGTTTGTCCAATGGTTTGTTACCAGAACCACACTTTGGGGAATGTATACATGAGGGACACCCTTCCTCGCAGCCACAGCTTTTCACGAGATCCAGTGTCTTTTCCAACAGATCAAGTATAATCTCAAAGCCGTGCTGTGCCAATCCAACGCCGCCCGGATAACCGTCATAGATGAAAATGGCGCTTTTGCCAACCTGCGGATGATGAGGATAACATATGCCGCCAATGTCATTTCTGTCACAAAGGGCAAAAAGGGGGAAAATGCCTATGGTAGCGTGTTCTATGGCATGGATACCTCCCATGAAATGAAGCCCCTTTTGTTCTACAAACCTCTTGAGAGCAGGCTCTATCTCCACCCAGAAGCCTATGGTTTCAAAAATCTGAGGAGGCAACTCCAGGGGAAAAACGCCCATCAATTCCTGACCGGGCAGCGCCCTTTTTTCATAACCGGTGATCACCTCTGTTACCTTGAGGTTGCCTTCTCGAATCACAAACTGGCCCTTTGGCCTGCTCCGATTGATCCGGATGATTTCGGTTTCTTTTTCACTGCGGGCTCGCGTGAAATATTTGAGATCTGACCGATGTACCACGATGTCTTTTTTCTCCACTATGAGACGGTCAACCAGATATTGGCGGGCTCGATGAAGGTAGCTTGCGCCCGGGTGACATTCTTTAAATGCCCTGATTCCATCAATGGTGCCGATGGCCTGCCCGGTTTCCCTTTCAAAAATAGTAAAAGTTTCGCCGGTGGAGCGAATATTCACATAAAGCTGAGGGTTGCGTTTTGATGCAAACCAGGTGGGTTTTCCCTCTGCGGTTCGATTCAAAGCACCTTCATTTTCCAATTTTTCAAGATGAAAAGGGAGATCTTTTGGCCAATATTTTTTATCGTCGAGCGTGAGTGGAATTTCTGAGGCAGCACACGGTAGATGAGCCTCCACTACATAAGGGTTATGGGGATCCAGGACAGCGGCCTCAAAGGACCTTTCAAAAAGATCAACCGGGTGTTTCATAAAGTATTGATCCAGGGCATCCGGCTTTGCAATGAGGATAACCATGGATTCTCTCCCTGATCGGCCAACCCGTCCTCCTCTCTGCCAGGTGTTGATAATTGTGCCCGGGTAACCCACCAGCAGGCATATATCAAGGTAACCTATATCAATTCCCATTTCCAGGGCACTGGTTGATATGACCCCGAGCAAATCTCCGCTGGCGAGCCTGTTTTCAATTTGTCTTCTTTCCTCTGGCATGAAACCTGCGCGGTAGGAGCTTACCTTTTCGCTTAGGTCCCGAGACAGTTGGGAGACCCGGAGATGGATAAGTTCTGTGGTTTTTCTGGATTGGGTAAAGGCAATGGTTCTAAACCCTTTACGGATGCAGTCGACAAAGAGTTTGGCCGCGGAGAAATTGGGACTGGCCTCAGGATTCAGGAAGATATAATGCTGGCCGGCCCTTGGAGCTCCGCATGATTGAATTACATTAAGATCTTCCTCGATCAGGCTTTCCCCAAAATCTGTCGCGTTACTCACGGTG
>JAUWMY010000487.1 GCA_030612945.1 Desulfobacteraceae bacterium | reverse complement strand
CGCACCCGACCTCCAACGCCCATAATTCCCTGGGCCTTTTTGTGGTATACAAACACAATGGAGGATACATACTCATACATACCGGAATCAACGACGGCCGCAACCTTGTATTTTTGTGAGTTAGGGACCCTGCCCATTGGCGTCAATTTCCCTTCAGGTGAAATCATATTCAGAACATCGCCAGGCTAAGCACCCAATTGTTTTGAAAGTTAATTGCCGATAATAATGGTGGGCAGTCCGTCCCAACAGCTTGCTAAAGATGAGAATGAACCATCTTTTATCATACTCTCAATGCTCAAGACATTGCCCGCTGTTTCAGGGTGTACCCCCCTCAGAATGGCACCCGATACATTTCCTGACCTATTGACCATAACCTGACTATGTATAAAGGGCGCTGTCGCAACCGCGCCTTCCACCTGGCCGACCCTTCCGGCAACTCCCTTATAGTCGTTGAAAGCACCCTTATAGCTCAACACTAAGAGATGTGATTTGACCCCCAGAATTTTAGACATTAAATCCGCTCTAAAGCCGTTCATAACAGATAGAACAACCACTAAGGCCATCACACCAATCATGACCCCCAGTACTGAAATCACCGTAATTACAGATATAAAGGCCTGCTTACGCTTGGCCCTCAGGTATCTTAAACTAAGAAATAGCTCGAAAAACATGCGCAAACAAAACCTACTTTGATCTCATCTGGGGGAACAGGATAACGTCTCTAATGGAAGGAGAATCGGTTAGTAACATTACGACCCTGTCAATTCCAATGCCTTCACCTGCTGTGGGCGGCATCCCATATTCCAGGGCCCTTAGATAATCCTCGTCCATGAACAGGGCCTCTTCGTCACCTGCTTCCCGAAGGGCCACCTGGCGCTCGAATCTTCCCCGCTGGTCCACAGGGTCGTTTAATTCGGTGAACGCATTTGCTATCTCTCTGCCTCCGATAAAAAGCTCGAAACGATCAGTGATATTCGGATTTTCATCATTTCGCCGGGAAAGTGGCGACACTTCAGTAGGATAACCAATGATAAAGGTAGGCCTCATCAGCTTTGGTTCCACCAGGTGGTCAAAAATCTTTGTCAGTATCTGCCCATGACCGTCTCTTTCGCTCAGGTTTATTTGGCATTCCAAAGCAAAATCCGCAGCGGCTTTTTTGTCGTTCAAAACCGCTTCTTTCACACCTCCCATATCCTTTAAAGCATCGACCAACGTTATCCTGGGCCAGGGTGGAGTGAAGTCAATGGTCTCCCCTTGATATTCAATAATGCTTCCACCACAAACCCTCTGAAGTACCTCGGTGAAGAGTTTCTCGTTTAACTCCATAAGATCTTCATAGGTGGCGTAGGCCATGTAGAATTCCAGCATGGTGAACTCGGGATTGTGCTTTATGGAGATACCTTCATTCCTGAAATTCCGGTTGATTTCAAAGACCCTTTCCAGCCCACCAACTACCAGCCTCTTGAGGTACAATTCAGGGGCTACCCTCAAATAGAGATCCATTCCAAGGGCATTATGGTATGTCTTAAAGGGCTTGGCCGTTGCCCCGCCCGGAATGGGTTGCATCATGGGCGTTTCTACTTCCAGAAAATCTTTCTTGACAAAAAAGTCCCTGATGGTCTGGATGATACGGCTTCGCGTGACAAAAACGTCCTTGACTTGCCGGTTAACAATCAGGTCCACATACCGTTGGCGATATCTTGTCTCCACATCGGTTAAACCGTGCCATTTTTCAGGCAATGGTCTCAATGACTTTGTAACCAGTGTAAGATCCTCAGCCACAATGGTTAGTTCACCGGTTCTGGTTCTAAAAAATGTACCCTTTATCCCAATAAAATCGCCGATATCCATCAATTTGAAGGTCTCGAATTTTACTTCGCTTACCTTGTCCTTCCTGATGTATGACTGGATGCGACCCGTTCTGTCCTGAATATGAATAAAAGAGGCCTTTCCAAAATTCCGCAAAGCCACAATCCTCCCGGCCAGGGAATAAGTCTTGCTCTCCCTCTCTAAGGCCTCTGAGTCCATGTGTCCGAAGTTTTTTACCGCTTCAGATATCGTAATATCGGTGTGACAGCCGGCAGGGTAAAGGTTGACCCCCAGATCCTTTAATTTCTTGGCCTTATTGGCCCTTTCTTCTATAACTTGGCTGATTTTCTCCATAATTTAACCAAACCTGTTTTTATGAGGATTTTTCTTAAAGCAGAATTTTTGTAAGCAGATCAAATTACCTGAATCTTGCACTAAGTATCGTAGCGAGGCGCAGAAAGCCTTGTGTTTAAAGCGAAGTTGGAGTGATTTTGATCCGCAGGCATATTACCTATATGGTGAGGATCAAAATCATGAAACGAGCTTTAAAGGCAAAGCGCTTCAAGCCGTAGTAGATAGTTGGTGCAAGATTCAGGTATTTGATGCATCTTTTTAATTTAATGAACTTTTGTAGTCAAGGTAAAAGAAATTTCTTAGGTTTTCACACACTTATTCATATGAGTTATCCGCAGGGCTACCTTTTTTTTCGCCCACTCTGCCCATATAAGCCGTATACTATTTTTTTTGAAAAAGCTTGAAATTAGTGTTATATGGTAACCATAACTAATGGGAGGAAAATAAATATGGCTAAACTATTGTGGAAACCTTCAGAAGACAAAATCAAAAACTCCAATATGTATCGATTCATGGGGCTCATCAATGAAAAGTACAACCAAAATTTCACTGAATATGATCCCCTTTATCAGTGGTCAATTGAGAATATCCCTGATTTTTGGGCCGCCATGTGG
>JAUWMY010000250.1 GCA_030612945.1 Desulfobacteraceae bacterium | reverse complement strand
TTTTTTTTTATTATTTTTATGCTTGCTTATTATTATTGTTTTTTTGATTTCTTTTGATTTCTTTTGATTTTTGGATAAAAGATGCTTAACCGACGCACGTGTCATAAACTTGCTTACGATCGCTTCGGCACACACACCCGCTGAGAGTGATATTGCGCCGACCACCGCGCCGTCCAATTTAAAGAGCCCGTAGCAAATCGAAGCAGTCGATGCCATAGTGGCCAGGCGGACCACCGTCCCGTAAGCCACTCGGCGGGTAAGGTTGCTCCGGATGAGAACCCCTTGATAAAAGCGCCGATACCCAATGGCAGCCGGCCATGGAATGAGAATAATACATGCAACGTGGGTTAAATGGGCGACATTTTCCGGTAACCTCATTAAGTCCTGAGTAATCACGTTAAAGACCTGCGGTACCAGGAAAATCGCCATCATGAGTGTGACAGCGCCGTTCAAGATATAGGTGAAATTTCTTAATTTGATGAAGGAGTTTCCGTCTCTTACCAGTGCCGTGGATGCGCTCATAATCATAATAACCGGCGCCTCCACAAGCAAGGCAAAAGAAAAGGCCACGCCGTAGGCCGCAAGATTGTGTTTGGGGTCTGCCAACCGGGCAATGATCGCAGCAAGGAAAGGGCCTTCGGCAGCCATCATCAGCCAGGTCGCTGCCAGGGGGACCCAAAAGATAAATATTTCCTTAACAGTTAGGGGTTGTTTTTGCATGACGTCCTAATCTATGCATTATGAATGAAACTCGCAAGTCATAGATGATGGGGTGCGGTTTTAGATTCCCAGTTTGCCTCGACTGGGAAATTTACGTCATTTGGGGCTAATCCGGGCACTCTTCAAAAAGAGTTGCCCGGCTGTCCAGAATATGCAAAAAGGGTAGAATACCGGCTTTTGACCGGCGCATGATAAGATTCGGCAGAAATCAGCCATAAAAACGATGGCACCGGCCGGCGGTTAGATTTCGCTAATTTTTTAATCAAAGGAGTCCATCATGAATGATTTATTCAGCCTGAAACAAAAAATGGCCATTGTGACCGGAGGTAAAGGCGGGATCGGCAAGGGAATTGTGCGGGGGTTTGCATCCATGGGAACAGATGTTGCAATTGTTGCCCGGAAACGGTCACAGAAGGGGGGACGGTCATGGGTTAATAACTAACTGAAGAATTTAGATTGTTTGCAGAGGATTAATTATTTAATTATGACCGTCCCTCAGTCACTTCCACACCAGAAATAAACTCGCGCCTTTCAGAATAAACCTGTCGGCGTGGGGAGAGATACTGAGACGGTACAGAAGGCGTTCTACGCCATAGCGCAACAGCAGAAGATTGAAGTCTTCTCGGTGGATATTCGCATGGTTCAAGAGCCGTTGAAAGACGGAATGACCGGTGTTCCGCTTCTTGGCCGCGCTCATGTGATCGCCTCCAGGTAGGGGCGCATCACGTTCGCTACCCGGCACACTTTCGCGGACTCCCATAGCTCGTCCATCGTGGCTTTCCGGCTTCTCCAAGTTTCCCGGAGGGATTCCAGGGCGACGTCCAGTCCGATCTTGTTACGGAACTTGAAGCAGTCGGCGACGGTCTTGGAGGGGCTGTAGACCTTGACCGTGATTCGGTCTACCTGATGTTCTTCGACACCGAAACTGAAAGCCCGTCCGCTTAAGCGAACGATCTCGAGGGGGGGATAGTCGAACGTCGGTTCCCACCGCTTTTTCTCGATGGCGATCCACACGCTACGAGAAATCTGCGTCGTTAACGTGTGAAACTCCAAGGCCGAAATCAGGCAGATCACCGCGTTCGGCACCCTCTTGGCCACTTCCGCCAGCGAAAGGGACTCGCTGGTCTGTGCCCCCGGCACGGCATAGAGCCCCCGCCCCACCCGCGTCAGGTCTCCAGTGCGACACAGCCTCAGAAGGTATTCGCGGTGAATCCCCGCCTCCTCCACGTCGCGAGGCCGGATAAGCCCCATCTGCTTGGCAAGTTCAAGAATTTTCTGTTTTCGATCCATAGGCCGCCCATGTGTCAATTCCTCGGTAATTATAGACAAGAACCGAGGAAATGCAACAAAAATTCTACTGAGGCAGGGAAACGTCAAAGTAGGATGTAACTTGGCCAAATAGATGTATTTTCAAGACCACTAAATCCGAAATACGAATATCGAAATACGAAACAATATCAAAATTCTAATATCAAATGACCAAAACATTTCTGGTACTTATACAATATTTACAGGATATTGATACGTTTTGAATTTGGGATTTATGTCATTCGTATTTGTTTCGGATTTCGTATTTCGAGCTTCGGATTTTCAGAAAATTAAATAAGCAAATAAGTTCTATTCATTCAACGTGTTATCTCGTTAAATGACTTAGCCCTGCTACTGAGGTTCCCGACGACAAGCCCGAGCGCGTACCGCTGCCGGCTGCGGCCTGCCAGGGCATCGACGCAGTCTAGCTCTCGGAGCTCACCAATATGCTCGAACGCCCCGTTGGTAATTCTTCTCTTTATCTGTCTTTCCCCCTTGTTCACAGCATATGGAAAGGGATCAGAAAGGGATCAGATCCCAGTTAAATAGGCTGTGCCCCGCCGTGGGCATCAGGAAATGATATCAATTGCATATAAAAGGTCCCTCAAGACATAATCAGCCCCTGTTTCTAATAAAGAGTCATAACTATACGGTCCTGTCGAAACCGCAATTGACACCGCCCCATAGGGTTTTGAGCACTGAACATCACTCGGTGTATCACCAATCACTATACAGTCATCACAATTGATACTGATATTTGTCATCTTTCTGAATTTCTCAATAGCTATAGGGAGAAGTAGATTTCTATTTTCATTATCATCACCAAATGCACCAACTGAAAAATACTCATTTAGGCCGAATGCACCAAGCTTTATCTTTGCCCCTCGCTCAATATTCCCTGTTAACAGTCCAAGCCAGTAACCGTCCATTGCCTTCAAAGTATCCAAAAGCTCAACCACTCCGGGGTTTATATGTTTTTTCTTGTTCATTATTTCTGTCTTTAAGTTCTTCAAGTATACTGAAAGTATGGGAGGCAGGTTCCGATCATCTGAAGATAATCCGTGCACAGATAGGCCTTCTTTTATTATTTGGATATCGGTTTTGCCGGCCATTCTTATTCCAGCAAAGGCATCCCTGATAGCAAATATTTCATTAAAGGTATTACCCAGAGATCTCCTTCCAGCTCCACCAGGATCTATTAGAGTGCCATCTATGTCAAATAATACTAATTTTTTCATAGGTTTATTCGATACTCTTAACAAAAACTAATATATACATTGGCTTCCTATTTTGGTTGAAAATTTGTCCAGGAATCTGTAAATTTGCAATTGTTGGAGGATACAACAAATGCGATCTTCATGGCTACCCACTATTTTAGTCCCATCATTAGGAGGAAGACATGGGAAAAATTAATTTAGGGTCAACCATCCCGGTATATCCCATGCCTGTTTCCCTGGTCGGGGCGCACGTAAACGGAAAACCGAATTTCCTGGCCATTGCCTGGTTTACCATGGCCGGTTACAACCCACCCATGATTTCCATTAGCTTGGGGAAAGGGCATTACACAAACCCGGGCATCAAAGAAAACGAAGCCTTCAGTGTTTGTCTTCCATCGGAGGACATGGTGGAAATCACCGATTATTGCGGTATCGTGTCAGGCAAAAAGACGGACAAATCAGGTATTTTCGATGTCTTTTACGGCGAATTGAAAACCGCACCCATGATCAAGGATTGCCCTTTGTGTATTGAATGTAAATTGGACAAAGTGGTTGACAATGATCGGAATGAAATGTTTATCGGCCAAATCATGGGGGTTTATACAGAGGAGCGATTTCTTACGGAGGGTAAGTTGGATTTTAATAAGATGAAACCGCTCATCCTGTCACAACCGGACACCTCTTACTGGAAACTCGGAGAAAAGATTGCTGATGCATGGAGTATCGGCAAGCAGTATAAAAACCGTAATGCATAGCCATCAGGCTCAATATAGACTGGCAAAGACAACTCGGCATCCTTGTCAAAAAATTTGCCATGCTCTCCCTTCGAAAAATCATATTCTTTTTTCATGTTTATCACTCCCCGTATTGTTTTCTTTCATTCTTTGTTGCCTTCACTCTCCTTTTCTTTCTGCGCCAATCTATTAAAGAGCCAGATTCTCCAAGGATACCTGGCTCCCGCGGCTGTTCGGAGGCGCATGGTTTGGACAGATTCATCCTCGCGCATGTACTGGATCACAACCTCCCATTCAGGGTCATACTCCCGTATGAAAATGGCTGCTTCTTTATCCGGCTTCCCTGCCTTGAAATCGTAAACAGCATATAACAACCGGGTCTGCCTCCCTAATAGACCTCCCTCAATATCTGTTTTTTCCAGGCCCACAACTCCCCTTCCATTGGTGTGATAGCCTTCATAGGCAAAGCAGGCGAGATCTTCCCAGCAATTATCTAAAATCTGCTGGACTTCTTCATCCGATATTGTGGTGTCCATACTAAAAAACCTCGAAACTTTTTTATTGTACCCTATTTCTCCTTCTCTGCGTATACCTTTCCATTCTGGAAGTGTGCATGTTCCGGTTTTGGCCATCTTTCCGGGCAAAAACAGACAAGTGCAGAATCTTATTATCGAAGGTCAGAGAAAAGCCCGTAATCTTTCTTGATTCCATGCGGTAGTCCACTCCCAATCCCACAGATTCATGCGACTCTACTCTGGCCGCACGGGAAGCCTTCATAAATTTCGTTACTTCACCCTTTAAACCCTTGGTATCGTTCAAAAGTGTGTACCTGGGGAATAATTCATAATTTTATCGTGAGTTTTTTACTCTAAATAAATCGGCTGAAAGAAAGTATATATGCCATGAAAAATTACCAAAGACTCAATCTTATTGAGAGCCTAACATCCC
>JAUWMY010000161.1 GCA_030612945.1 Desulfobacteraceae bacterium | reverse complement strand
TGGACGAGCTTATTGAAACCATGCAAGAAAAAATACAAGGCGATCTTGTAGTCGAGACCAAGGAACCGCTTTTTTTTGGCGGCGAATCGCCTTACCTTGAGCGGCTGCTTGATATTGCAAAGAATACGGAAGTTGGATTTGAGCACGGTGCGAGCGATGCTCGATTTCTCGTTGAACATGGGATAAAAGGGATTGTGTGGGGCGCTGATGGTGACCAAACTCAGCATTCTCAAGACGAGCACGTAAATATTGAAAGCGTCTATACGCTCTATCGCATACTCGATGAATTCATGGAAATTTCAGGAAAACCGGATTCTTAAGGGATGCGCAACGGAGATATGAACACTGACTAATTTTCAATTCAGTCCCCCCAGTAACTCAAAAAACATCAAAAGCCCTTTTCTGTCACCAGGATTGCGGTGCCCTGTGATTACTCATCTTTTTTAAACTCTTTGGAAGGATTCTCTTGGATTAACCATGAATCATCCCCAACATCTCCTCGACGTCCAGCAACTCAAGACTTATTTCTATACGTTTGGAGGTGTAGTGCGTGCTGTTGACGACGTTTCCTTTTTTCTTGATAAGGGGGAAGTTCTCGGTCTGGTCGGAGAGTCAGGTTGCGGAAAAAGCGTCACAGCTCAATCCATCATGCGACTCATTCCAGAGCCCCCCGGCAAAATTGTCCATGGAAAGATTCTCTTTGACAAGATGGATATTGTCGATCTTACCATGGAAAAAATGAGATCCGTCCGCGGAAAGCGAATCTCCATGATCTTTCAGGAGCCCATGACTTCCCTCAACCCGGTATTTACTGTCGGGGACCAGATATCAGAGATGTTCCTCCTTCACGAAAAGCTATCTAAGCGAGAGAGCTGGGAACAATCAATTGAGATGCTCAGAAAGGTCCAGATTCCCGCACCGGAGCAAAGAGTTCATGAATACCCGCATCAGTTGTCAGGGGGTATGCGCCAAAGGGCCATGATTGCCATGGCCCTTACATGTAATCCGCAAGTTCTGATAGCTGACGAACCCACAACTGCCCTGGACGTCACGATTCAGGCCCAGATACTTGATCTCATGGTGCAACTGAAGGACGATTATGATACTGCAATTATAATGATTACGCACGATCTGGGGGTCATCGCAGAAATTGCCCAGCGAATTGTTGTCATGTATGCGGGAAAAGTGGTTGAGGAGGGTAAAACCCTGGCCATTTTTGAAGACCCAAAGCATCCTTACACGCGTGGACTTCTTAAGTCCATTCCAAAACTGGGGGAGAGGGCTCGACACGGTCGCCAACGTCTTCAAGAGATATCGGGCATCGTTCCGAGCCTTTATGACCTGCCGCCAGGGTGCAGTTTTTGTCCTCGATGCCTGGAAGCAAAATCAGTCTGTAAGGAAAATGTACCGGAACTAATTGACTTAGGTGGCGGGCATCGTGCCCGGTGCTGGCTCTATTAGTATCTACAAAGAGGAACTGTTGAATTGGAACCGCTTCTTACTGTAAATAATTTAGAAGTACATTTCCCTGTCAAAAAAGGGCTTTTCTCCCGGACTGTCGGATACGTGTACGCCGTAGATGGGGTTTCCCTGACTCTGGAAAAAGGTGAGACCATCGGATTGGTGGGTGAAAGCGGGTGCGGCAAGACCACAACAGGGATGGCCATCTTGAGACTGATAGAGCCCACTGCCGGGAAGGTCACGTTTCAGGGTGTGGATGTATCCCAGATGACCAAATCCCAATTGAGGTCCCTTAAAAAAGAAATGCAGATTATCTTTCAAGACCCGTACTCCTCTCTTAATCCTCGAATGACGGTGAATCAGCTCCTCTCCGATCCTATGGAAATCCACGGGCTGTATAAGGGGAGCGAAAGGAAAGACCGCATCGCCTATTTATTGGAAAAGGTGGGCCTTACTCCGGAGCAGGGCAGGCGTTATCCCCATGAATTCAGCGGCGGACAGCGGCAAAGGATCGGAATTGCGCGGGCGTTGGTTCTCAACCCCAAGATTGTCATCGGAGATGAGCCTGTTTCAGCCCTTGATGTCTCAATTCAGGCTCAGATTATAAATCTTTTGATCGATCTCCAGGATGAGTTCCATCTCTCATACATTATCATTGCCCATGATCTTGCTGTAGTGGAGCATATTTGCGATCGCATTGCCGTGATGTATCTCGGTAAGATCATGGAGATGGCTTCTTATCAGGATTTATACACAGATCCCAAGCATCCATATACCCAGGCTCTGCTGTCAGCTATTCCGGTGGCGGATCCAAAAGTAAAAAAGGAGAGGACAATTTTAAAAGGCGATGTGCCGAGCCCTATCAACCCACCGGCGGGCTGCCATTTTCATCCACGGTGCCCCCGTAGGATGGAGGGATGTGATAAACGTGAGCCGGAATTAATAAACACCGGGTACGATCACTATGTAGCCTGCTATTTATATTGAGTTAATTTGACTTGAACGATTAGCATTCTTTTTCTGTTTGGCTCTTTTTTTGTTGTGACCTTCTGTTATGCGCTGTATTCTATAGACAACCATTACTTTTGAATGGCATTCATGGATATGAAAGGAGGTGAATATTTCCAACCAATTATCAAGAACCAACGTAACATCTCGATAAGCCGGGGCATTCCGAACCTTCCCCCTTTTGCAAAGGGGGATTGAGGGGGATTTTCTTAATACAGCCCGAATTTATTGAGAACTTACAAACCAACCATTAAAAAAAGGAGGAAAAAATGAAAAAGGTATTTTTATTATCGTTTATCGCCGCTTTCATGGTGGCACTATTTGGTTTCGGTGGCCAGGCCATGGCTGCATCGTCTATCGTAGTTGCCGTTGACTCACCCCCAAGAATGATGAACCCTCATGGAGATGACTCCGATGCAAACCTCTCGGTGATGGCCAACTTTTTTGATGGACTCATGCAGAGAAAGGGTTCTGATGGAATCCTTGCCCCTGCATTGGCCATGCGATACGAGCACCCCGATCTTCTGACCTGGAAATTCTATCTCAGGAAAGGGGTTAAGTTTCACAATGGCAATCCCTTTACTGCCGAGGACGTGAAGTTCTCCTTCGAACGGCTCTCCGACCCGAAGGTATCCGAGTTCATCAACACTGGGAAGAGCATTGCATCAATTGACATCATCGATGAGTATACTGTGGTTATCAAAACCAAGACCCCGATCCCATGGTTTGCCAACAATCTCCATCAGGTTTATATAATGGATAAAGAGTCGACCGAATCCAGAAGCGTGGGAGCGGTACAGCAAGTACCCATCGGAACCGGCGCCTATAAGTTTGTGGAGTGGATAAAGGGTTCCTATGTAAAGATGGAAGCCAATGAGGGCTATTGGGAGGGAGCTCCACCTATCAAGAAGGTTGAGCTGAAACCCATTAAGGAGCCATCCACACGATTTGCCGCACTTGTTTCCGGGCAGGTTGATTTTACCTCTGGTGTTCCCGTTGAGCTGTACGAGAAAGTCGTTAAGAACCCGAAGCTCCAGGTGATTAATCGTCCGGCCCGGAGGTCCATATTTCTGGCGCTTGGCAGCAAACCTGGTAGTGCGTGGGAAGATATTCGGGTTAGGAAGGCTATGTATATGGCCATAAACGAGGACGAAATTATCGAAAAAATTATGAGAGGTCATGCCGCGCCTGCAGCACAGATTCCTGATCCTCCCACCATCGGGTACAACGCAAGCATAAAGCGCTTAGCGTACAATCCGGAAGAGGCTAAAAGGCTCTTAAAGGAAGCTGGCTATGAGAATGGGTTTGATATTACACTTACGGGTCCAAATGATCGATATGTGCAGGACGAAAAAATCGCCGAGGCCGTGGTGAAGTATCTGGCGAAGGTGGGCATCAAGGCCAGACTGGACGTGAAACCCAAGGCTGTCTTTTTCCCTGAGGTTTTTGAAGGCAAGCTTGAATTCTATCTCATTGGATGGTTTGACGGCACCTTTGATATGGGTCGGACCTATTTCAAGCTGATCCATACCCGGGATAAGGAAAAGGGCTTTGGAGCTTTGAATGGCGCCAAGTTCTCCAACCCTGATATAGACACACTCTTGGAGGCCACCGCCAGCATGGTGGACCAGGAAAAACGTAAAGGTGTCCTTCAGTACATTAACAAGCTCGCAATGGTTGGAAGTATTGCCTGTATTCCCCTCCATTACCAGCAGGATATCTATGCGATCCAGAAGGACAGGGGTATTAAATTTCAGCCCCGCCCTGACCGCTGGTTGGTATTCAAGGAGATCTCCAAACAGTAACCCCTGAAGGAGAAAGGCAGGGTCGTAAGTGCTTCGGCCCTGCCTTATTTACAGCATGTTCACCTACATTGTGCGAAGGCTGATGCAAGGCATAGTTGTTCTTCTGGCCGTTTCCCTTATCTGCTTCATTGTCTTTCGCTCTGCCGGAGACCCCGCTGTATCCATGGCGGGTCAGTATGCCACATTTCAGGATATCGAGGAGGTAAGAAAAGTATTTGGGCTGGATAAACCATATTATATCCAGTACATACGCTTTATTGCTAATGCGCTACAGGGGAATTTCGGGTTGTCTTTCGTGAACCGTGTGCCGGCGTTACCCCTTATCCTGGAACGCCTTCCCGCCACGGTGGAGCTCGCCACATGTGCAATCTTCATTTCCGTTGTATTTGGCGTGGGACTGGGCGTTTTAGTATCCCTGAAGCCATATCTCGTTAGGAACAGAATTATTATGGCAGGTTCCCTTTTCAATATTTCAATGCCCACCTTTCTCACAGGAATTTTAGTCATCATGGTCTTTGCCGTCTACCTGAAAATCCTGCCCCCTTTTGGTCGGGGAGAGACGGTCACAATCGGTTTCTGGCGTACCGGCTTTTTGACCTGGAGCGGGATCAAACACTTGATTCTTCCAGCCTTCACACTGGGGATGTATCAGCTTGCCGTGCTGTTGCGGTTGACCCGGGCAGGTATGCGGGAGGTTCTGACCGAAGAGTATATTAAAACTGCTTGGGCCAAGGGTCTCCCCCCGAGAAAAGTTATATTCAAGCATGCCCTGAGAAATGTACTGATACCTGTGGTAACCATGACCGGCCTTCAATTTGGTGAGCTGATCGCTTTTTCTTTTGTAACCGAATTAATTTTTCAGTGGCCGGGGGCGGGAAATTTGTTGCTTATATCTATTTTTGAGCAGGATCAACCCGTGATTGTTACCTATGTAATGCTGGTAGCACTTGTAATCCTCACCATAAATATCATCGTAGATATTCTTTACGCAATTTTGAACCCAAAGATTAGATATGAGTAAGGGATTCTTTAAATCAAAGATCGTGCATGACTTTTTTCACGACCCGTCCGCGGTCATAGGAAGCTTGCTGCTTGTGGCCTCCATCCTGCTTGCTTTTTTTGCCCCGTCGATTGCACCCCAGAATCCCTATGACTTGGAGAAGGTGAGCCTTGAGCACTTTTTGATTCCCCCCATTTGGATGGAAGGTGGTGAACCTGGATTTCTTCTGGGAACCGATGACCAGGGACGGGACATCTTCAGTACAATCCTTTACGGATTCAGGACTTCCCTGATCGTGGGATTCGGCGTGGTACTTATTGCCGGAACATTTGGTATTATTGTGGGATTACTGGCCGGTTATTATGGCGGGCTCATGGATACGGTGACCATGCGGCTGGCTGATACTCTCTTCTCCTTCTCCACGACCCTGATTGCAATTCTCCTCCTGGGACTATTTAATCGGAGCGGGGTGCTCATCGTCATCATTGCCATATGTATTGCAGACTGGGTCAAGTATGCACGAACCATGCGTGGCAGTGTCCTGGAAGTCAAAGAGGAGGCCTATATTACCGCGGCGAAGGCAACCGGGGCTGGGGATCTCAGGCTTCTCTTGAGGCATCTGCTCCCCAACGCGATTCCTCCCATTTTTGTGATTGTTGCCGTGGATTTGGCCGTAGTCATCATGCTTGAAGCGACGCTGAGTTTCCTGGGCGTGGGAGTTCCACTCACTGAGCCCTCCCTGGGGATGATGATTTCCATCGGAAAAAACTATATGTACGCTGGGATGTGGTGGCTTGTGCTCTTTCCGGGAATTGCCTTGTTCCTGTTAGTGATAGGGATTAATCTTTTTGCAGACTGGCTGAGAGAAGAGCTCAATCCTAAAATTGAGTGACGTGGTTAGGCAGCAGAATATCCTTGTAGAGCCCCCCGTCCCATAAGCTATCATTTAGAACCAACGATTCACGATTTACTCGCGTATGATTTGATAGCCTCCTTGTATT
>JAUWMY010000345.1 GCA_030612945.1 Desulfobacteraceae bacterium | reverse complement strand
TTGACAAATCAGCTTCTTGATGTAACGTTTATAAAACAGTGTAGCATTAGAATAATTTCGAACCAAATAAAGGAGGTTCAATGTCATGAAAATACTATCAATGGATGTGAGCAGGCGGTTTTGCACTGCAGCATTGTCGGCTGCGTTCTTGACACTTATTCCCGGTGTCTTTTTTGCCAGCGCCGCCCATGCTGCCACGGCCAAAGAGATCGACGTCAGTGTGGATGTTGCCTTAGAGCGATTCGACAAGGAAGTGAAAGGGGCAAAGGAGTTCTTAAAGAGCGCAAAAGGCGTGCTCGTATTCCCAAGTGTCTACAAGGCGGGCTTTGTTATTGGTGGCGAGTACGGGGAGGGAGCCTTAAGAATCGGTGGAAAGACTGTTGACTATTACAATACCATAGCCGGTTCGTGGGGGTTGCAGATTGGGGGCCAGAAGAAGACTGTGATCCTTGTCTTTATGCAGGAAGAAGCGCTGAAGAAATTCAGAGCGGCTTCTGGCTGGAAGGCGGGTGTCGATGGATCAGTGGCCCTGATAACGGTAGGCGCTGGAGAGGCCATCGATACGACCAACATTAAAGACCCCATTGTCGGCTTCGTCTTCGGCCAAAAAGGTTTAATGGCCAACCTGACACTTGAAGGCTCGAAGTACACCAAACTGAAAAAATAGGAAACAAGACCAAGATTCAAATGAATAAGAAATATCACGTTCTTTTTCACGGCTTAATCGAGGATAAATCATTCTTCAAGACCCAAATGACACGGCTGGGAGCACCTTCAGAGACTGTGGACAGAATAATCCGTGAAGCCCCGATTATTTTAAAAGGGGACTTGACTTTGGGTGATGCAAGGCAATATGCCGATGTCGTTCAAGATGCAGGTGGCATGGTCACGATTCAGGAAAACGGGTACTTTGAAGAATCAAAGCGAATTGATTCTTCGAATTCCTTCGTTTCTTTCAAAGATATTACCATGTGTCCTGAATGCGGGTTAAAACAGCCAAAAGGAAAAATCTGCGAAAGATGCGGATTTAGGCTTAAAAATGAAGAAAAAGGGCAAGGGAAACAAAGCACCTCAGGTCATTGATCTGGAGGAGGGCCGACTCCTTTTGGCGGTCAAGAAAGGATACAGAAACTGGGAAAGCCGGTTTAAAGAGGAATTCGGCCTGGAGACCAAGCCTTCCCAAATCTCTTTTAAGACACTTTCATTCCTGGCGCAAGGGAAGGATAAGGGGACCTTTTATCTCTATGACCTGATTATGAACCTCCAGGGCTTAGGTTCCGGCTTTGAATTCAATGAATTAAGCCCGAAGAAAAAAATGGCTATTATTGACCAGTACCTCTTTATGCTGGATCTGATTCGTTTTGAATGCATGACAAGGCTGGGATGGCTTACGAGCTATCCCGGGGAGGATTTCACGTTAGTAGAACTCATAAAAGAGTTTGACAGGCTGGCACCGAGTCTTCAGGCAAAGGTCCCCGTGCTCAGTCAGGACCACGCTGCATATGAGCAGTATTCTACAATGAATACCTATGATAAGGAAGGTTTTGTTAGAAAGCTGATCCCGGAAGTCTTGAAGGAGATTCAGGATTACTCAACGACTTTGTAAACTTTATCGTTTTCCCGGACTCTTTCTTTCACCTTAACTCCCACCAGATCTCCCACCTTGACTTCATCCACAACTTGATTGTCAATTTCCATGGTGGAGATTTCTTCTGTAAAGTCGGTGGTATGACCCTTGTACCTCAGGATATCACCTTTCTTAATAGTTCCATTAGTAACCTCCAGAGCAGCGACACTGGGTTTTGCGAAAAACTTGACAATAACGGCAACCTGTTCTTCGGGCATGATTATACCTCCTAACCCGGATAAACCGGAAAAGTGCCTAAAGTGAACTAAAGTTTGAAGTGCCTAAAGTTAAGGAGTCGCTTCGCTCCGTCTATTCACATAAAGTAGACAGAATTTAACAGATAAGAAACTCAATCTCCAAATACCTCAATCTTTTAATTCTTAAGCAGGATACGGCGGAACCAAACAGGTTGTAAAAAGTTGAATCGCCGTTCATTCTTCTGAAGGCCTTTACAGCAAAGGCTTTCCCGCTTATACAAAAAATGTTTTGCGCAATCTGAACACAAATTTATTTACAAGGTACTAAGGGCCTACTGGCAATTGTCAATGGACATTATCAGAATGAAAGCTACCAAAACTAACCAATAATTTACTATCGATATTTTTCCTTGTCAAGAATATCATGAAGGGGCTTAAATTCTTGTTGAAGCATTCAACCATTTTGTTTAAGATAATTTTATGGAAGCGTACAAAAAACGATTTGCCCGAACCCTGGCCGATACCGGGGCACTTTTTTTTGACAAAGACCTTATTTTGAAAGATGGCCGCCCGACTCCCTACTTTGTGAACATGGCCATGTTCAAGACAGGCCGACTGAGCCTTGAGCTGGGATCTTTTTTTGCAGGTATGATGGTGTCACGCAATCTTGCTAAAGGTACAGACATCATTCTGGGCCCGTCATATAAGGGAAGCTCCATTGCCCTGGCGACCGCGATTTCATTATGGAAGGATCACGGGCTCGATATGCCATTTGAATACGACCGAAAAGAGGCCAAGACCCATGGAGAGGCGAGCGCTTTTAAGAGCGTATTTGTCAATAACACCTTCTTTGACGAGTGCCGCATATTTGTCGTAGACGATGTGGCCACCTCTATGGGAACCAAATATGAGCTTATGCAAAAGATACAAGCCGAGGCTCACACGCGCGAAATGACATTTCATGTAGCCGGGATCGGGATCGGAATAGACAGGGAACAGACCACAGCAGTTTATGACAAAGAAGGGAGTGTGATTCCCGGGCAAAAGGGTGAAAATGCCATTCGGAATTTTGTTTCAAAGAGTGGGGTTCCGGTTTTTTCTGTGGCTGGCATCCGAGAGACCATAAGGTATCTTTATGAAGAAAAGGTTCCTGTCTTAATCCAGGGCAAAATGGCTCCGATAGATGAAAAGACAAAAGCAGAATTTGATGAATACCTGAGAACCTACGGAGTTGATTAGGGTCAAGTGTGGAAGAATATTTAGGGTGGGCATGGAAAATCAAAAAAATTTGCCACAGGCAATAAAAGAAATCCTGAGCGCAAGAACTCCAAATCGCATCCCTGACGAAAAGTGTTTGTACAAACACGCCGGTGTGCTGGTCCCCATTTTTAGGCAAGGGGGCGACTACATGATTCTTTTCACCAAAAGGACCAATAATTTAGAACACCACAAAGGGCAAATCTCTTTTCCGGGTGGCTCTGTGGATGAGGAAGATAACTCGGTTAGAGATACGGCTCTGAGGGAGGCCAGAGAAGAGATTGGACTTCTAAAAGAAGATGTGGAGATTCTTGGCAGGATAGATGATACCATGACCGTGGTATCCGATTTTATTGTCCACCCCTTTGTGGGCCTTATCCCCTACCCTTATGACTTCACTATTAATACGGATGAGGTTGCACGGTTGATAAAGGTGCCGTTAAAGGCCTTTCACCCCGAAAATTCGGGCAAAGGGGCTTCTTTTGAATTTGAGGGTAAGAACTACCGAACGCCAACCTATGAATACGATGGCGATGTGATCTGGGGAGCAACGGCCAGGATAATGGAAATTTTTGTAAATATCATTGGTCATAAATTGCCCTTGCGAGAAGGACACAAATAAGTTATATAATAGATAGTCGGGACGTGGCTCAGTCTGGTAGAGCACCGCGTTCGGGACGCGGGAGTCGCTGGTTCAAATCCAGTCGTCCCGACCATTGAAATTAAAGGGTAGGAGCCCCGATGGGAGTCGGGGCTTTTTTTTATTTTTTGGAAATGTGTTACCAGGAATATGATGAGGGAGATTGAGGCGAT
>JAUWMY010000120.1 GCA_030612945.1 Desulfobacteraceae bacterium | reverse complement strand
GCCATCCTGAGCCATCGGCTGGCGGATACATATGAATGTCCCCAATGCGGCAGATCGGTCTCCCAGTCCGACAACTTGTGCAAAGACTGTGGATTCGATCTTGATAAATACACAATCGATCAGGGAGTTCTGGATATTGTCCACTCCGCTGCCCACGACTATTATATTCAACTTGAAAACGATGAAAAATATCTTTTTGTCGAAAAAAATACACCGCTTCCCTGCGAAAACAAGGAGATTTTCAAGCTTGTACATCCGGAACAGAAACTTGTCCACATGAAGTTTTTCAACATAGTGAACGAAGAAAAGGAATCCATAGGCGACCTGTGGTTGGGAATCGATAAGGGGGACGAACCGGAAAATGCAGAAGAGGATGGCCCGCTACATGTGGAGATTACCTTGATGATTGACGAGAACAATCTTGTCGAGGTCGCGGCCGTGCTGAAAGAACGCCCAAATGTCAAGCTATCAAAGACCCTTTCCAGGGGAAAGACCGATGAAAAGCTATTTCTGTCCCTGGAAAAGACCATCGCTGAAGCCAACCGTAAGGGTTATAACAAATACCAGATAATAGACCTTACATATCGATCTCTATCCGCCATAAAGGACATTAACAGGGTGGTCCATCCTCAGACTGGTAAAGTGGACGAAGCGCTTTACAAAAGAGTAACCCGGAAAATAGAAAAGTCCATCAAAATGGTAGCAGAGGGTCGTTCAAGCAAAACCACTATTTATTATGCTAATTCCGTGCTAACGAATTTCGGGCCTGCTATTCCTCAAAAAATACAGGCCGACATCCGAAAAAAGATAAAACGCCTGGAGAAGATGGACGAGCATGGAACATATGAGGAAAATCTCCAGGCGCTTTCTGAACTGGATGGTTCTCTTGAAAAGCTTGGTGGACTTAATGCACTAATGCAAATCAATAAGGCCGGGGAATATTGCATGGAGATGGATCCTGCAAGGGCTCCAAAGTTCTACCGTGCTGTAGAAGATATCCTGAAAGCAAGTACTCAAAAAGAACGTGACAAGGTATCTGCCTTGATGAACGAAATAATGCCCGAAGTTTACGAGATATTGGATAAACACGAAGAAAAAACCGACGTTATTTACAAGGACATCGCAAGGTAAGTGACTTCAATAATTTCCTGTCCCATATGTCATCTGGATCGCATTTCTTCTGACAAGGACAAATGCCCCCAGTGTGATGCGGATTTGACCTGCTTCAAAGTTCTGGAATCCTTGCCGGATGAACAGGTAAGGGTTAAAATTGCGTCAAGGAGGAAGGTTTCATTTTTGGCGGCCATGGTGCTGTTCCTTGGTTTGGTCAGCGCCCTGTCTCTGTCCCAGCTTTACCGGATCAATGGAATTGGGCTTTTTGGTTTTGGTCTTCAGAGCTATCCTTCGGCCACCAAGATCACAGCTAAGACCGAAGTCAAAGGTCTGGCTGAAAATCAGCTGGCCCCGGCGGGGGACAGCAATGGCCGCTTAGAAATTCCAGGCCCAAGCAGGGATGAAGTTGAAGATTTGTCTGTTCCAAAAAAGGCATCGATTCAGGCTTCCCCTTTGAAAAAGGGAGACCAGGGGGTATTTGAACGAAAGACAGGGGGTAATGAAAGACAGCGAGAAAAGGGTAGCTATTCGAAAGATACAGCATTCTGGACGTATACAGCTAATGAAAATGACACATTATGGGGTATTGCAAAAAAATACTATGGATCTGGACCTTATTACCCGGTCCTTCTTGAGCATAATCCACATGTGGAGATTTATAATGTGGGAGATGGGGTGCGTTTAAGAATTCTTAAATATCCCGGCCTGGCAAAGAAGATCAATAGAAGTATTACTGAAAGAGAAGGAAACAAGCTTTATTTTAACTATAGGGTTGCCGAAGGGGACACACTCGGTTCGTTGGTCTGTAAATTTTATAAAACCAGAGATATGTTGAAACGGATTACTGATCTTAATAGCGACATGAAACTGCAGCCGGGGGAGAGGATCAGGATCCTGCTGGAGTAGATAGATGGGGAAGAAAAAAAAGGTTAAAAACCTTGAAACAATTCTGACAAGGGCCGAGAAATTATTCCGTAAGGCAAATTACCCATTGGCCAAAAGGGAGTTTGAAAAGGCCCGGAAAATGGTCAAACCAGAAGATGTTGAGAAGCTAAGGGATATTACCGAGAAGATCAAGATATGCGGCAAGGAGGCCGCAGGGCTAAAGGCCGAAGACCTGGTAAGACGGGCAAAAAAATATGCAAGGAAGGGCAATCCCCAGGAGGCCCTCAAGTGTTTTAAGGAAGCATATGGGATATCCGGCGAGGATTGGGTACGGGAAAAAATAGATCGTTTGCTGGCGATTCTGCATGACCGTGACATCAGCAAGGCCGCAAGAGACGCTGAAGCTTCTGGCGAATACCTTAAGGCGGCCGACCTCTACGAACAGATTTTTGCTGCCCAAAACAGGGACGATATCCTTTTCAAAAGGGCGCGTTGCCTTGTCAAGGCCGGAAGACATAAAGAGGCTATTTCCATATTTAGGGGCCTTGATGTGGGTGATAACTCCTCTTTGTATGACTACGGTTTCGCCCTGGCCAAAGAGGACAGATATTATGAGTGCCTTAAGGTTTGGGATAATATTAAATCACAGGATAGTGGATTTACGGAACAAAAAGAGACAGTCCGTATTCTATTAAAAACGGATCTTTATAACCGGTTTAAGGAGGCTAAGGATTTCGGCAGGATTTTCGATGAGACCAAATACCTTGTAAATTCCGCTGGGTTGCAAGGGCTTGACGGACTGCTGGAGTATAGCAAGTACGCATGGATCGATGAACTTTGGAAAGAAGAGCAGTATGAGACCATTGCAGATTTAATTACAGGTTCCCCAACCGAAATAAGTAATGCCATGGTCCCGCTTTATGCCAAGACATATTTTAAGCTGGCCGAGATGTCAGACACTCATCTGGACGACCTGAGGTTGTTCTGGCTTAACGCGGTGTATAGTGGAGTATCAGGGAAGCTATCTTCCGGGCCTGAGGAGGATGAAATAGTGCGCCGGGAGTTAATCCAGATGGCAGAAGGATTGATTACAAGACATGTCAATGGGGAAGATGGAAGTGCGGAAGATCTACTTACTCTTTGGAACAAAGAGCAAAAGCTGATTAAGGATCTCCATGCCCTGGTAGGAAATCGACAAGATCTCGCCCATTTAATCCTCACGCCACAGCTTGCTGCCCGATTTGGAAAATCTGCCGAAGTGCTCCAGCTCATTCGTGAAAACATGAGCTTTTTTAAAAACAGGGAACACTATCTAACTGCAGGCAGTTACTATTCTTTGGCCGCACAAGCTCTGTTTCACATGGAAAATGGGGAATACGAAGAGGCTATTGCCAACCTTCCGAATGAGACAAATGGTGATGAATTCGTTGATTATGGCGTTAAAAGGGTGGAGTTCGCTTATGGACTTTATTGTCTGGAAAATGGGGGCAGCAAGCTCGGACGTTACTTCGAGGGCTCACCTTCTCTTTTTGAAATCTCGCCTGGATATGAGAAGGAACTCATCGAAAAGGCAATGAACGTTTATGAAATACATAAATTGACCCGTTATAAGGAAGTCCTTGATGTCATCCACAGAATAGGGCCATCAAAGGGAATAGAGTCTGCCCTATCCATTGTTATGAGCAGGTGGGCTATTGAGGCGTACAACGACGAGCGGATAAATGATAAGACATTGGCGATAACCCTCAGGAAGGCTCTGGCGCTTGACCCTGAAAACGAACATGCTCGTGGTAATTTGAATGACACAAAAGTGGATCTGGAAAGAATAAATCTGATAAAGGCCTTGGATAAACATAAGATGAATAAGGCTTGTAAAATAGCAGCGGAATCCGAATACAAGGAAGTACGGGATGATTTTTTCGCGTTTTTCAGACGTAACCTCGATTCTCTCGACCAAATGGGGTTCGGAGATAAGGAAAAAGCATTTTTGCTAAGAGACTTTTATGGATGGTGTGCCAGGGTAGATGACTCACATTCTATCTTATACGATATAGATGTTATGCTCGATCAACTGGAATAGGGGTACGGTGATGAATCCGTATAAGGTGTTGAACGTCGATTGTCGTGTTGCCAAGCGGGAGATAATTCAGGCAGCAGCTTTGGCCCTGCGTGAGAGGAAGTTCTCTGGTCGAGATGTGGCACTGGCCCAAAAACAACTGCTGGATCCAATCTCCAGGGCTACCCATGAATTTCTACACTTTATTGATGTGAAACCTTTGCTTGACAAAATAGACTTATGCCAGCAGAACGAGCAAAAGGTTGCCGACTTGGATCACCTATCTGTTTTTGATGAAATACTATGAAACAAGAAAAGGACTTCTTGAGAGAAAAGTTTGTTGAATTTCAATTGAGGATAGCCGAGTTAACGCGTGCCGTCCATGAGCAAGCAGATACCTTTCAGACCAGGGAAAGGGATTTGTATCTCAATCTTTTTGAAGTCCTGGATGCCTTTGAAAACCTGAACGAAACCATTCAGGCCAAGGGGGATGGATTTGACAAGACGACCTGGAGCCTTGCAAAGACCATACGCTCCATCCAAAGGAAGCTCATCAGGCTTCTAAAATCAAATCATATTGTTCAGATTGAATTTCCGGAAAACAAGGCCCGAATGGAATACTGCAAGATTGTGGATACCAGGAAAGCCGTTAATATGGAAAACGAGACAATACTTTCAGTAGTCAAGCACGGCTACATTGACAAACAACAAGGTAGAGTGCTGAGAAAGGCTGAGGTGATTACGGTCCTCAATCGTTGATAAGGGTGCGATAGTATGGTAATCCGGCCTGCATTCTGTTACGTATAAATTCTAAGGAGCCCTCCTTTATCATCCCACGTCAATTCACTCCCCTGTTTAATATTTGTGCCAATAAACTCCCACGCGGAACTGCAGTGGCCAATCCCTATTCTTCAAACTCTATCATGATCGCTGTGGAGAGCGGAGAATCAAAGACAGGCCGATGGATAGAGGAGAGGAGAAATGTGTTTGAGGATTTTCGCAAGCATTTCGGGCAAGACCCGCCCAGGGCTGGGGCAATATCCATAATGACCGATACCGATAATACCGGAGAAGAGGCTATTGCCTGGTACGGACCAATCCGTGTCCTTTCATTATCCAGCCCTTAACAGGAACAACCTTAAAATACGAATATCGAAACACGAAATACGAAACAATTTCTAAGTGCGAATTTTCAAAATTCTAAACAAAAACCTCATGATTCGACCATTTCTCGTTTTGGTCATTGATATTTTTGTCATTTGTATTTGTTTCGAGTTTCGATATTCGAATTTCGGACTTTCCCGTCCCCCACAGATGGGTGAAATGTATGAGTCTATACGAATATTTCAGATTGCCATTTTAAGGCACTAAACTTTTGAGACGGGGCGCTACCTAACCGGTTTAGTAAATGGCATAGCCAGCAAGTGGTGGAAATTCAGTTTATCCGGCTTGGGGTATGCACCTATACCAATGCGTATTTTTTTTTGGTCCGCATTGATAAGAAGGGTGCCCAGGATTCGATCCCAGATGGAAAGAATGGCACCGTAATTTGTGTCTCTTTCTTTTATGATCACGGAATGATGTATCCTATGCATGGAAGGGGGTACAAAAAGAATCCACCATAGTGTTTCAAACCATTTGGGAACCTTCAGACTGCTGTGATGGAACTGGGTGCAAAGTAACACAGCGCTTTCAAATATTAGCACTCCCATGTAACTTGCACCCAGGAAAAATATTATGCATATCTTGATGGCGGTCGAGATGGCCAGTTCCCCGATATGAAAACGGGAGGTCGATGACACATCCATGTTCAGATCGCTGTGATGGACCCGGTGGAATCGCCATAGAAGTGGCATTATGTGATTTAAGAGATGCCAGACATACAGCATGAAATCCATGAAGATGACCGTGACAAGGATCTTGATCCCGGACGGGGCCTCAAGCATACTCAGTATCCCCATTTTATGAGTTTGAACATACATCGCAGTAGCGATAATAGCGGAAGAAAAGATCAGTTGCAGTAAAAAGCTATTAACCAGTGTGAGCGTGAGGTTGTTTGCCCAACGTTTCCATTTGGATACGGAACTTTCCCTGTAAGGGGCCAGAAGTTCCAGGGCCAGAAAGAAAACAAGCCCTCCCGAGAATAATAAAAGTCTTATTGTTGATCCTTCCATTTCAAATATCCTTATTTCACCTTTGAAAACTACGTCTTCCCCCGAATAGCGAGCCCTTAGGCCTTTGCCTCCATAAGACGGCCCAGAATTGCCAGATGTGCCTTTTCTTCCTCTGCTATATCATAGAGAACAGTCTTGCTTTCCTCATTTTCTGCCTTCTGTGAATATCTCAAGTAGAGGTCCAGTGCTTGTGTCTCAAGCATCATGGCTATATTAAGCACACCCGCAACCGTGTCCATGATGGGGCTATATTGCTCCAGGAATTCCTCGGTTGTAAAACCGCCCTCCATAATGTTTGAAGAAATATTGGCTTCAAATGTTTCTTTATCACCAACATCAGGGTCAAGGGTACGATACAGGTTAAAGAGTCTCTGTTTATGGTTTTCCTCAATCTTCGCCAATTTGTCTAATACGTCAGCCACTTCCGGGTCGCTCGTCATTCCAGAAACTGCTGAGTAAAATTCCTCCAATCCATGTTCCATTCCGTAAGCGAGAATGATTATATCAGATGCCGTCTCATCTCCGCTCAATGGAATCATTCCCATCTCTGCCGGGCCTGCTGCTGTATGGCCCTGCCAGGCCTTGATACCACCCTTAAGATTGTAGACTTCCTTGAACCCTTTTCCTGCCAAAAGCTGCGCAGCAGCACGGCTGCGCCCGCCCACGGCTCAGTATGGTATAACAGGTTTGTCAGGGTCCAGTTCCCCAAGACGATCGGCAAGCTCGGGCAAGGGAATGAGTTTTGCTCCCGGAATCCGGGAGTTTTCGTATTCACCTGGCTGTCTGACATCCAAAAGAGTGAATGTACCTTCTTCGTGCTTGGCCATATAGGCCTTTGCCTCCTCCGTATCCATTGACGCGACTGGCGTCAAAAATTGTTTCCAGCGCATTATTCGTTACCTCCGACCCCTAAGTAAAAATCAAACCCCTTTTTTCTCAAACCAGTAAAACAGGCTGCAAAACGCGATTATCAGG
>JAUWMY010000492.1 GCA_030612945.1 Desulfobacteraceae bacterium | reverse complement strand
ATGCCCTTAAAAGCAGCCGCGGGAACATGCGTCAGGCGGCAATGGCGCTCAAGACCACGGAACGTATTTTCGGATATAAGGTCAACAAATACGCTATAATTCCTAAGCAGTACAGATAATCATTTGAAGCCATTTCAAATTTTCTTCGCCACTTTGGTCTTGACTTGGATTGAATAACCTGTTTGTTTCCCCACCTTAACAGAATCTTTACACAATCCTTATGAAATGCTAACATATTTATATTACATTAAGTTTTTGTTAAATCCAAGTTCATAAAAAGGTCTTGTTATGGCGAAAGAAAAGATCCTTGTTGTAGACGATGAAGAGGACATCCTCGAGTTGCTCAGGTATAATCTCCTGAGAGAGGGCTACAATGTATCCTGCGCAGCATCTGGTGAAGAGGCCCTGAGACTGGCGCAATCGGAAATACCTGATCTCCTGGTGCAGGACCTCATGCTTCCCGGAATAGACGGCCTGGAAGTCACAAAGATTCTCAAGAATGATTCCAGGACCAAGGATATCCCCATCGTGATGTTGACGGCCAAGGGCGAGGAGGCGGATATTGTGACAGGCCTGGAGCTTGGCGCTGACGATTACATCACCAAGCCTTTCAGCCCGAGGGTTTTGGTGGCGAGGGTGAGGGCGGTTCTGCGCAGGAAGGTAAAAGAATACAAAGAGGAAACACCGGTTCTTCGAATTCACGATATTGTTATCAATCCGGGACGCCATGAGGTGCTCGTCAACGATAAACCTGTACAACTGACTTTGACAGAATTTGGCATACTCAATTATCTGGCAAGGAGACCCGGATGGGTGTTTACGCGTTCCCAGATAATGGATGCTGTTAAAGGTGAGGACTATTTTGTCACCGATCGTTCTGTGGACGTCCAGATCGTTGGACTGCGGAAAAAGCTGTGTAATGCCGGCAAGTTTATAGAAACGGTGCGTGGCGTCGGGTACAGATTTAAGGAATAATCATGGTTAAAAAAAGACGGTTGTTCTGGCAACTCTTCCCCTCCTATGTAATGATCACGGTCATATCTCTTGTGGCAGTGACGTTGTATGCATCCACATCTCTGAGACATTTCTTTCTTGAACAGGCAGCAGCCAATCTCGAAGTACGCGCCCACCTGTTTGAGGATCAAATTATCAAATATGTAGATCCATTGGATAAGAATGCAGTTGATTCTTTATGCAAGAAAATCGGAAAACGCGCTTCAACCCGTATTACCATTATACTCCCATCGGGCCAGGTTATTGGCGATACGGGAAAAAATCCGGCTGAAATGGACAATCATGTGGATCGGCCGGAAATTATAGGAGCCTTAACCGGAGCTTCTGGCACATCCACCAGGTACAGCAGAACCCTTGAAAAGCAAATGATGTACGTGGGAATCCCCCTTAAAAAAAATGGCCGGATCGCTGCGGTTATCCGTACTTCCATATCGGTAAACGCCATAGATGATACCATCAAAAGCATCCAAATCAAGATTGCCCTCGGAGGCCTTATCATAGCGGTATTTGCCGCAATGCTCAGTCTTTTGGTCTCCCGCAGACTGACACTTCCCATAGAACAGATCAGAAGATGGGCTGAGTCCATTGCGCGTGGCGAGTTTCATACGAGGCCGCCTGTTTCCGGATCAGAGGAGATCGGCGCCCTTTCGGAGTCAATGAATCGGATGGCTGTGGAGCTTCGTGACCGCATAGATACTGTCATGCGACAGCGAAACGAAATGGAGGCTGTTCTTTCCAGTATGGTTGAAGGGGTCATCGCTGTTGATACCGAAGAGCGTCTTATCAGTATGAATCAAGCAGCCGGTGTGATGTTTGGATGCGATCCTTCTGAGGCGCAGGGCCGGAGTATTCAGGAGGTGGTTAGAAATACGATCCTTCATAATTTTTTGAAAGAAGCTTTATCCAGCCAGGCGCCAGTTGAAAAGGATATTCTCCTTTCCTCTAACGGCGATCAGTTTCTTAACGCGCATGGTACCGTACTTCGTGATGCAAAGGGAAAGAAGATCGGCGCTCTCATCGTATTAAACGATGTTACACGCATTCGGAGGCTTGAAAATATTAGACGCGAGTTCGTTGCCAATGTTTCCCACGAAATTAAGACCCCCATCACAGCCATTAAGGGATTTGTTGAGACACTTCGAGATGGCGCGGTAAAGAGCCCGGATGATACTGAGCGTTTCCTGGGAATCATCGAGAAGCATGTGGGTCGCCTTGAAGCCATTATTGAAGATCTTCTCAGACTTTCCAGAATTGAGCAGGAGGCTGAAAAAGAAAAAACCGTGCTTTCGGAGGGCAGGATTGAGGAGGTCCTCAAGAGCGCTATCCAGGTCTGCGATCTCAAGGCAGTGGCCAAGAAAACGAGAATCGAACTATCTTGTGCTGAAGATATTATAGCAAAAATCAATCCTGCGCTCCTTGAACAGGCGGTCGTGAATCTCCTTGATAACGCTATCGAATACAGTGACGCAGAAAGTAAAATCGAGGTGGAGGCCACCCAGACTGACAGTGAAATCATTGTCAGCGTGCATGACCAGGGTCCGGGCATAGAAAAACAACATCTGGAGCGACTATTTGAGCGGTTTTACCGTGTGGACAAGGCAAGGAGCCGGCAACTGGGCGGCACCGGCCTGGGCCTTGCCATTGTCAAACACATAGCACAGGCCCATGGCGGTCATGTTTCGGTTGACAGCGTCCCTGGAAAGGGGA
>JAUWMY010000209.1 GCA_030612945.1 Desulfobacteraceae bacterium | reverse complement strand
TATATCGTGATATCAAGTAGTTGTGGACTTCAGAAATATAAATTTGGGGTTTTTACGATTCCATACACTATTTGTTAGCAGGTTCTTTACGCTGGCATATGAGGAGGCTGGCTCACATGCCGGATGAGGGTGATTATTTGTTATGAGCGTACAAGAGATCTTAAACTGGGGAATTGATGTTATTAGAATATTACAGCTTTTCACGGCCGATTTTTTTGTCCTGTTCATGAAAGGCATTACTCTTCTTGGCAATGAAACAGCCTATCTCATTATGCTGCCTTTTGTGCTCTGGTGTGTAGAATTTCGTACAGGTGCCAGAACAGGATTGGTTTTTTTACTGTCAGCCTACCTTAACTTTTTCTTTAAAGACATGCTTGCACAACCCCGCCCCTTTATTCTTGAACCAGGCCTAAATCTAATAGAAGCATCCGGTTATGGTCTTCCAAGTGGCCATGCTCAGGGATCATTGGTGTTTTTTGGAATGCTGGCTCTATTGATCAGGAAGCGCTGGTTTACTGTCATTTCAATTATACTCATATTATTGATTGCTTTTTCAAGAGTTTATCTTGGAGTACATTTCCCTACAGACATATTGGGAGGCTGGTTTTTGGGAAGCTGCTTACTGTTCGGTTATCATAAGTTTGGAAACCGTTTTGAACAAATAGTGGCCCAGTGGTCTTTATGGCAGCAAATAGTCCTTTCGGTAGCAACCACTGGAATCATGCTGATTTATAATACACATGAAACAATAGTCATTGCAGCAGCTTTTTTTGGTGTGGGTATAGGTACAATTTTATCCGTTAGGTTTAATTATACTCAAAAACCAAGTTCCTTTTCTCATCATATATTACGGCTTCTGACAGGTTTGATCATTGGCGCCGCGATTTATGTCGTATTGGCATTCATTTTTCCTGAAAATGGGGAACCGTTGTACGAACCACTGCGTTTTGCGAGGTATTTTATTTTGGTGTTATGGTTCACAACAGGCGCTTTCTGGTTGTTCCGCCGTTTTGAAAAAAACAGCAAACCTGTATAAAGATCTTTGCGAATAGATGATGCAACTGAGAATACGGGGTGAAGACATCAAAAAATACTTGAACTGATCACCATCCGGCAACCTTTGAGTACTGCTTCAATCACCTCCTTGTCAAGTGTTCCTATCTTTTCAAGGAGCCTCGTCTTATCAACCGTAGCCATCTGGCTAACAACCACAACACTTGTTTTCGGAATATTTCCCATGCCTTTTCTTAGCCTCACATTCCCGGGGATTTTCCCAAGTGTTTTGTTTGAAGTTATCAGTGAAACGACAGTGGTTTGTATATTACTTATGTTTAAAAGATCGTTTTGGATAACGACAGCTGGTCTTTTTCCCGATGGACCTGAGTCTCCAGTACTTCCGAATTTTACCCAGCAGATATCTCCCTGTCTCGGCTTTACCATGGCAACTCCTCGATATTCGTACTAGTCGCAATGTCATTGGCCATCTTACGCTGCTCTTTGATCACTTCAGGGTCTCCAAAGATAGTATTTATCTGGGAAACAAAGGCGTCTTCTTTGACCTTCTTTATTTTATCTGTGAGCGCTTCAGTAACCAGATGGCTTACCTTCGTCTCTCTACTGGATGCTATTTTTTTTATTTCGTCAAAAATATCTTCCGGCACCGTGACACTCATCTTTATGTGGGCCATAATAAATCCTCCTAATTTGTCTGATTTATATGATTTTTTATCAGATTATATATGCCATTGTCAAGCCTTTTTTGTAAGACTAAATCTTATTTAAATCATCATGCTAAGCTTTTCTTTGACTTTACTGAGCATAATCCGTATTCTGGAAATGGAAACTACATAGAAAAATATCGGAATAACCAGGGGGAAAGATATGAAAAGAAGTGTTTTGCTCACTGTAAATGGTGAAAGACATGAGGTGCTTATCGAGCCCAATCTCACACTTCTTGAGCTCCTGAGAGAGGGTCTAAACCTAAAAGGAGCAAAAGAGGCATGCGGAATAGGGGCGTGTGGTGCCTGTACAGTGCTCATGGATGAGAAACCGGTAAACGCTTGTATAGTCCTTGCTCTGGAGGCAGAGGGTAAAGAAATAGAGACAATAGAAGGTCTTGTAAAAGGTAACGACCTTCATCCCCTCCAGAGGTCTTTTATAGACCATTACTCTTTTCAGTGCGGATTCTGCACCCCCGGAACCATTATGACGGCAAAGGCATTCCTTCACAGAAACCCTAAGCCATCAAGAGATGAGGTAAAAAATGGTATTGCCGGGAATATATGCAGGTGCACAGGGTACGAAAATATCGTGGATGGCATATTGAACGCTGCCAAGGAAATATAAATAAAAGAGAGGTAGCAGGCGATGAGTGAGTTCAGATATGTAACAAAAGGCATAAACAGGACCGATGGAGAGCTGATTGTAACCGGCAGGGCAAGGTATACCTGTGATATGGAACTTCCGGGGATGCTCGTCGCCAAGATATTAAGGAGTCCCTATCCCCATGCAAGGATAAAGGGGATAAACACTGATAAGGCAAAAGGGCTTGAGGGGGTAAAGGCAGTAATAACCGGGGCAGACATAGGCTACAGGAGGTTCTCCTTTATAGATACACCCGCCTTTCCTGCCGACCAGACTCCCCTTGCTGTAGATAAAGTGAGATTTGCAGGAGAGGAGGTTGCCGCTGTTGCAGCCGTAAATGAGGAAATTGCAGCGAAGGCCCTGGACCTTATTGAGGTGGAATACGAGGAATTACCCCCTGTCTTTGATCCTGAGGAGGCAATGAAGGAGGGAGCTCCTGCCGTCCATGAGATTGTAGAACCGAACACAACAACTGCATGGGAGGACTTCGGGGTCCCCCCCTCAAAATCCAGGCCTTATAAGGCTGTGAATAATATTTCAAATAAGGCCTTAATACAATATGGGGACATTGAGAAGGGATTCGAAGAGGCAGAACACATAAGAGAGGACAGGTTTGAGGTACCTTCTACCTCCCATATGGCAATGGAACCCCATGTGGCGGTGGCGAACTACCTGCCCACCGGAAAGCTGGATGTCTGGCTCACCCACATGGGCTATGAGCATAAGAGATTCTGGCTGGCAAAGCTCCTGGATATACCCATAAGCAGGGTGAGGGTCCATAAGACATATGTGGGAGGTGCCTTCGGGGGCAAGATAAGCATATTCCCATTTGAATTTATAGCTGCATATCTCTCAAAAATTACGCTGAGACCCGTAAAGATTACCCTGCCCAGAGAAGAAGTATTCGCCGGCTGTCCACCTTCAAGGAGGATGATAGTCTATCTCAAGACAGGTGTGAAAAAGGATGGAAGGATCACGGCCCAGCAAGTGAAGGTCATAGATGATGTTGGCGCTTACAGGAGAAGCTCACCAACAGCCCTCTATCTGGCCCATGTCTTTAGAAACCCCATATATAACATCCCTAATTTAAAACACGAAGGATATGGAGTCTACACCAACAAGCTTTACACCACTGCAAAAAGGGGGCACGGCCTTCCGCAGATGGTCTTTGCCGTTGAAGCCCAGTTAGATATGATATGCGATGAGCTGGGCCTTGATAAGGTTGAGATGCGACTTAAAAACTTCAGGAAAAAGGGAGATATCCTTCCCAATGGGGATAAGTTGAGGAGTTACGGGCTGCCCGAATGTCTGAAGGAGGCCGCAGAAAAGATAGGATGGAAAGAGAAGTATGGAAAAGAAAAATTCAGGGGATTGGGCATAGGGTCTGCGTCCATGTTCTCGGGTGCCCACAATTTTCCGTTTTCAAGTGCAGCTATGATCAGACTCAACCATGATGGGAGAATGATCCTTTATACAGGACAGACTGAATTCGGGATTGGTGTAGATACAGTGATGGCACAGATTGTGGCCGAGGTGCTCAACTGCCCCCTTGATTATGTGATTGTCAATTCAGGTGATTCAGAGGTGAGCCCCCATGATGTAGGGAACTGGCTGAGTGGAGGGATATTCGTATCAGGGGAGGCCGTCAGGAGGGCGGCCCAGGATCTCAGGGATCAGATGCTAAATTATGCGGCCGCCGGGCTTGATATCCCCATTGAAGATCTGGATATGAAAGACGGCTGGATCATACCCGGATCAGATGAATCAAAGAAGCTCTCCTTTTCTGATATGTCAAGGTATGGGATCCAAATGGCAGGCGGAGACCCACTCATTGGAAAAGGATATGTCAAGTGTGTCCCGGAGGTCCATTTCTGGAAGGGGAAATATAACAAGACAGCGTCCCTTTCCTCTGGAAAGGGCAGATTTACAGAGGCATACGGCCTGACCATGGCCATTGCCCATGTAGAGGTAAACCCTGAGACCGGAGAGGTAAAAATACTGGAGATTGTCGTTGCGGATGACTGCGGAACTCCTATAAACGTAAAATCCGTTGAGGGACAGATCATGAGTCAGACTGTAATGGGCATAGGAGATGTCTGCTACGAGGAGGTAAGGATCAATAACGGGATTGTAATGAACCCGAACCTCCTTGATTACATGGTACCGACCGCCAATGATATTCCAAAGATAACCTCCATTCTTGTGGACAGTTATGAACCCAACGGTCCATTTGGTGCAAAAGAGGTTGGGGAGTCACCAAGGGCAGCGGTCATATCAGCCATTTCCAATGCCATATGTAACGCCATAGGAGAGAGGATATATGACCTCCCCATGACAAGTGACAAGATAAAGAAGGCCCTGCGTTCGAAAAGCGCTTAGGAATAAGCCGACCATGTGGGCGAATTGAAGCAAAAGGAGACAGATCATGAGTTTACTGCCGGAATTTGAATACAAAAGGCCTGAAAGCCTGGAAGAGTTCCTTCATCTGCTTTCTGATTATAAAGGAAACACCATGATCCTCGCCGGTGGAACTGATTTATTGCCAAGGTTAAAGATGGGGTTAAAAAAACTCGACCTTATCATAGATATCAAGGACATTGAGGGTCTCAGTTATATGAAGGATGAAGGGAAAAACGTGAGAATCGGCGCCCTCACAACTATTTATGAAATAATAAAAAGTGCAATAATAAAAGATAATTACCCCGCCCTTCATGAAGCGGCAACCCTGACTGCCTCTGAAAATCTACAGCAGAGAGGGACCATTGGAGGAAACATCCTTCAGGATACAAGATGCCTTTACTACAACAAACCTGAGACCTGGAGGAGATCCTTTAATCCCTGTTTCAAGACAGGTGGTGATATATGTAACGCAGCCAGAGGGGGAAAAAAATGCTTTGCCGTTTATTGCGGAGATCTGGCCCCCGCACTCATATCCCTTGGTGCATCCGTTTGCCTTTTGGGCAAGAAGGGTGAAAAAGAAATGCCCTTTGAAGACATTTTCTCAGGGGATGGGAAGTCTCCCTTTTCCTTAAGCAGTGATGAACTTGTAAAGGATATCATTATTCCCTCAGACAAAATGAGGGGCGGATATGAAAAACTCAGGATGAGA
>JAUWMY010000275.1 GCA_030612945.1 Desulfobacteraceae bacterium | reverse complement strand
AAGAGACTTTTAGACCCCAATGGAATTATGAATCCTGGCAACTGGGAGATCAATTCAGGTGGAAAATAGGGGCCTCCTGGTGCTCGGGGTAACAGGGGGTATTGCGAGCGGCAAGACCACAGTCGCAAACATGTTGCAGGAACTGGGGGCCCCCATCGTCGATCTTGACCTGATCGCGAGACAGGTTGTGGAGCCTGGGAAACCTGCCTGGAAAGAAATAATCGGATATTTCGGAGACGAGGTGATCCGGAAAGATGGGACTATTGATCGGAAACGGCTTTCAGGAATTGTCTTCCGTGATCCGGCAAAAAGGAAAAAGCTGGAAAGCTTCACCCACCCACCAATTCTTGAAGAGTTTGCCCGTCAGGTCAAAGAGGTCAGAGAAAAGGACCCTCATGGGATTATTCAAGCGGTCATCCCGCTGCTGTTCGAAGTGAATTTGCAGCATCTTGTTCACAAGGTCCTGGTGGTTTATATCTCCCCACATAAACAGATTGAACGTCTCGCAAAACGGGATAAAATCAGCAAAGAAGAAGCTGGCAACATCTTAAAGGCCCAGATGCCTATTGATGAAAAAGTGGAATATGCGGACTTCGTGATCCATAACGAGGGGAGTGTCGATGAAACCAGGAGACAGGTAGAAGCCTTGTGGAAAGAGCTGAAAGAGGCCCATAGCCCATAAATAGAAGTAGAGATCAGTCAACTACCACCCCTAAAAGGGGCAAAATATGTAAATGAAATGAATTCGAATGACAAAGGTCAAAGCCAAAATTTCAAATGAATGTCAAATGACAAATGCTAAAAAATATTTAACCGTTCAAGGGTTCAAAGTTCCATGGTTCACGGTTCAAGGTTAACTGATGAAAGCTAAAACAACCCTGAACTGTGAACCTGACAACCTGAGTATTTACAGATAAATAACTGATCGTTTTGGAAAACATTTTGACATTGGGGTTTTGGATTTGATTTGATATTTGGATTTTGTCATTTGAACTTTATTCCATAGGACATCACAAATCACTATCTAACACGCATAGCAAAGTTGGGACCATCCCGCTACTGCCGGATGGTTTAAGGGGTCAGTCAACTACCAGGTTGAAATTTTTTAAGGAGGTAAGATGATGAACCAACCGTTTGTTTCATTGAAAGAGGTGGATCGTATTGAGATCCTGACCGTCATTGACAACTACGTGGATGTGTTGCTCACCAATACCAGGGTTGTCACCCGCCCTCCTCTGTCAAAGGGAGGAGATATCCCGTCGGACACCCTCCTTGCAGAGCATGGACTTGCTTTGCTTGTGACAGTGTATCAAGGAAAAGAGAAGCATACCGTGCTTTTCGATACCGGATACAGCAAGATAGGGGTGCCACACAATTTAGAACTGCTTAAGGTGGATCTCAGCGAGATGGAGGCAATTGTATTGAGCCATGGCCATATGGATCATACCGGTGCCCTGTATACTATCCTTGACAAGATATCCGGCACGATCCCCCTTGTCCTTCATCCGGGGGCCTTTGCCGGCCCTCGTTTTTTTGGCCTTGCTGACGGCCGGAGGCTCCTATTTCCACAGACCTTGGTGAAGGAAGAGTTGGTAAAGCGAAATGTAGAGCTTATGGAAAGAAAAAAGCCCACACTCCTTGCCCGTGAGGGAATCATGGTCACCGGCGAGGTGGAACGTGTTACACCGTTTGAGAAAGGGCTTCCCAATGCCGTTTTAGAACGGGATGGAAAGGTCGAAAAGGATCCCATTGTAGATGATCAGGCCCTGGTGATACACCTGAAGGGAAAGGGGTTGGTGGTCATTGCCGGTTGCAGCCATGCAGGCATCATCAATACGATTCTTTATGCCCAAAAATTGACCGCGACAGAAAAGGTTCACACAATTCTGGGGGGATTTCACCTGTCCGGGCCCTATTTTGAGAAGATCATTGAACAGACCATCGATGAATTTAAACGCATCAGCCCGGAGGTACTTGTCCCCATGCACTGCACAGGCTGGAAGGCTATCCAGCGGATGTCGCAAGAATTTCCGGATGCATTCGTCCTCAACAGCGTGGGATCCACGATCACACTATCATGAAATACCTAGTACCGTGTCTCATAAGTTCTGTCCCTGATTTTGGTAATTTATCATGCCATCAAATCACAGGAACAAGCTTAAAATACGAATATCGAAATACGAAATACGAAACAATATCGAAATGCGAATTTTCAAAATTCTAAACAAATCCTCATGATACGACCATTTCTCGTTATTGGTCATTGATATTTTTGTCATTTGTATTTGTTTCGAGTTTCGGTATTCGAATTTCGGATTTTCCCGTCCCCCACAAATGGGTGAAATGTATGAGTCTATACGAATATTTCAGATTGCCATTTTAAGGCACTAAACTTTTGAGACGGGGTACTAGGAGGGGGTCTATCCACTTTCTGTCAGCACCTCATCCCCCTCTTCTTGGGACCGAGGTTGTTCTTTTCAACATTGTAGGCCATTTCCACCCATTCACATAAGAGAGTCCTTGTATCTCGCGGATCAATGATATCCTCTATGCCAAATGCCTCCGCGGTTCGGAAAGGGGATGAGATGGCCCTGTAAGTCTCCTGTAATTTCTCAAGGCAGGCCTCCGGATCTTCTGCCGATTCGATTTCTCCCCTGTGGGCCGCATAGACTCCACCCTCTACCGGGATATTGCCCCATACGGCTGAAGGCCAGGCATACCGCCAGCTCAACCGGACCCCGCTCTTCTGGGCCCCGCCGGCCACTCCAAAGCATTTCCGGAGGTAGATGACTGCAATAGGGACAGTTGCCTGGATTATGGCAAAGCTTGCCCTCACGCCTTTTCGGATCGTCCCATGTTCCTCACTTCGCTTTCCAATAGTAAATCCCGGTTGGTCCGAAAGGTTGACAATGGGAAGATGAAAGGTATCGCACATATCGATAAATCGTTGATATTTTTCCGCCACATCATAATTAAAGGAACCGCCAAGGAACTTAGGGTCATTTGCCAGTACTCCCACAGGATAGCCGTTCAGGCGGGCCAGGGCAGTAATCTGGGATCTACCCTGGTACTTTCCAATCTCGAAGATAGATTTACGGTCCAGCACAAGCCTCATTATCTCTCTTATATCATAAGGCTTCCTGTTATCCCTGGGAATGATCGAATTGAGATTTTCTTCCCGGCGTCCCGGTTTATCATGATCAGCATATCGTTGTTCTGGCATTTCCCAGACATTTGAAGGGAGATAGGACAAAAACCTCTTGATCTGATCCAAGGCATCTTTTTCATCAGCAGCGTCATTATCCACCACGCCCGTAAGACGCGTATGAAGCTCATAGCCTCCCAGCTCTTCCTTGGTAATATCTTCCCCAAAGGCTGATTTGACCAGGGGGGGACCCCCAACAAAGACATGGGCCTTTTTTCTTACCATTACAGAGAAATGGCTCTGAACCATGTAAAGGGCCCCCAGACCTGCCACAGAACCGAAACCTGCAGATACCACTGGTATTTCAGACATTACCTCAACCCTGTCCTGGGCGCATTCATCTCCTGAACTGGGCAGTTCGGTGTAACCGATCTCCAGAATCTCCCTGATGGACCCGCCTGCTCCCTCAACCAATCTTACTATGGGAAGCCTCAAGGAACGGGCCATTTTTACGAAATAGGCCCCCTTACTCTTATACATTCTCCCAACAGAGGCCCCTTTAATGGTAAAGTCGTCACCGTGTATGGCAATCCTTCTCCCCCCAATCTTCCCGATTCCCATCACAAAGGGACAGGGGACCAGGTCCATGAGTTTGGTCTTATCGTGGTCATCGTATGTGGGTGCTCCCGCTAGTACGCCTCTTTCCAGGAATGAATCCTTTTCACAGAGGGCATCAATGCGCTCCCTGACGGTCATCTTTCCGGATGCGTGCTGTTTGGCGACATTTTTTTCACCTCCCATCTGAAAAGCGATTTTTTTCCTTTTTTCCAGGTCTTCTATTTCTTTGATCCACATCTTTTCAAATACCTCATGTTTCTATCTTCTTCTGTCATACATAGTGCCCGACCGAAAACTGTTATTTTTCGTTCAGACACTACATAGGTTTTATGGTTTCAGGCTCATACACTTATTCCTAATCCTATTACATGGGCTATGTCAAGTTACGGCCCAGCAAAATGCATTACACACCCCATACTGACCCGTCTAAATTGACCCACGCCTTTAAATGATTGTCGCTCTGAGGTTATATTCCCCAAAACAATCAAATAGTTAAGGAAAGAACGCCATACCTCATGAGGCGGCATTAATTTTGCTTGTAATTTTGTAACTTCTCAGTAAGTTCGGGCGGTCACAACCGGAATTATTGCCTTGATCGAATGACAATGGCTGTACAGCTTTTCGGAGTTTAGGCGTAAGCCTTTTATAAAATCCTTACGGCCTGCCCTCCCCGTCCCGAGACCGGGACGGGATCGGGAGGTGCGACATCCCGGGACGCAGCTATTATCGCTGCAATATTTACAAAGCTGAAGTTATAGAACATATGCATTGCGAATCAGGTCTGGGCCAGGGATAAACTCCAACCTAACTTAATTGAGAAGTTACGAAAAAGTCTGAAGCAGGAGTAAAGAGCCCACGTTCAGGAGTCACTGCCGCGAC
>JAUWMY010000218.1 GCA_030612945.1 Desulfobacteraceae bacterium | reverse complement strand
TCCACTCCTCCCCCGCGATAGCCCATAGTCCTGAGATTGGCCATACCGGGAATGCCCCCGTACAATAACGGGGCCCCCGGATTTGTCAACTGACAAATGGAGATTCCCGCAAGTTGTTCCGCATGAATCTGGGCGAGAGTGCCAGCCATGGTAATGGGCGAAGTTGATCCTGCCATGGGCGCGCAGGAAAGTCCTACCGGAATCCGATTTCGCACGGCCTCCTGCATTATCAGTGTTGTTTCTGTGTCAAGTTTCAGGGGACTGATGGCAAAGGAGGTAATAATGGAGATAAATGGCCTTTCTTTAAGCTTTTCAAGGCTTCCCGCGACCATGGAAGCCAGGTCGAGCACCTTATGGAACTCCTCCACATCGTTTACTCCGGCCATGACGTGTTTTGCTGTAGCCTTTAAGCACGTGTAAAATACATTCACGTCATAGGCCTCTTTTGGAATATCTGTCGGGATACACGGCCTGACCAGAAAATGGATATTGTCCAGTTGATCTACCAGCCGTGTCAGTTGATAAAGGTCTTGAAGGGTGGTGGATCTGGCCTTACCGGTCTCAAGATCAAGCACCTTTATGGCTGCCCCCCCTGTGCCCAGATGAACGCGATGCTTTGTAAGATCCAGATCATTTTTACCATCCCGGCTGTACATTATGACCTGCTCAGGGGCTATAGCCGCCTGTTCTATGACCAGATTTCTGGGAAAAATGATACGGGATCGATCCCGGTCTACTGTCACGCCTGCCTTTTCAATCATTGTTAAGGTGTCATCCAGCCCGGATTCATAGGTGAATCCTGTTTTTTCCAGGATGCTGAGTGATGCTTCGTGGATCGTTTTAAGCTGTTCTTCTGAGAGGGGCCGGTATTGGCCGCCCGTAAGACCTTTTAAATCCATATTTTACTCCTCTGTTCTGTAGGTTCTCAATAAATTCGGGCTTGTTTCTTGTAGGGCGGGGTTTTATACCCCGCCATTAACGGTGGCATATAAAATGCCGCCCTACACCAGCGGATTTGCCCCAACTTTTTGAGAAGTTACTTTATTCTTTCTTAATTCATCGCAGAGACGCTAAGGACGCAGAAAGGAAAAAGTAAAAATACTCAGCGATCTCCGCGTCTCTGCGGTGAGTAATCTATAAGACTCTTAATCCAAGCGCTAAATGTGTTTTCTCCGGCGGGGCGGAGACCATATTCAGCCCCTGCTTCAAGAATTTCCTGTGCCATGGATATTCCATACCCCCTTGAGCATGTAAAAAGAATGGCAGATTATTTTTCTTTTTCCTTATACACTATAACCTGGCACGGTACATGGGAAATCGGTCCTTGAAGCAAAAAGAGCAGGGCATTATCCGGAAATCGTAGATTCAGGGGTGTAAAAGTAAAAGGGGACGACGATCCGGTTGAGGGAACTAGCCAGCTTTTCTATAAATGCAGGCTTCCACCATTCCTTATCCTGTTGGGCAGCTATTCGGATAGCCTCCAGGTCTTTAGCAAAGCTTCCCAAGGGCCCAAGGGCAGCTAAAATAGACTTTATTGCGAAAAAAGCTCTAATCGTTATTTTGTTCCCGTCAATTGATCCTCGCCGACGATCTCCTTAATCTGTCTGGTCAGTATCGGGACGATCTCAAAAAGATCTGAAACAATGTAGTAATCACAATTTTTAGTAATATTCGCTTCCGGGTCTGTATTGACTGCAACGATAAGACCTGAAGTCTTCATACCGGCAAAATGCTGTACAGACCCTGAGATACCACAGGCAATATAAACTTTAGGACTCACGGTTGCACCGGTCTGTCCTACCTGCATTGAATATGGAACCCATTCGGCATCGACGGCAACCCTGGAAGCTCCGACTGCCGCTCCGATAACGTCTGCAAATTCGAAAAGAATGCGAAAATTTTCTGAACTTTTCATTCCCCTTCCACCGGATATGATAATATCGGCCTCAGATAAGTCGATACCTTTGGATGCTCCCTGTTTTATTTCTTTTACTATCAGGCCTTCACTTTCAGGACCTGTTTGGTAAGGAATCACCTCTGCTTCACAGGGTGCGGGTTTTTCCTCAAAAGCATTTGGCCGGATTCCATATATGTAGGAAAGCCCGTTGGCTTTAATGGTAGCGATTGTCTTTCCGGAAAACTGGGATTTATTCACGGTGTGCTCGGTCAGATTAATATCGGTACAATCCATAACAAGTGGCGCATCGAGGTAGGCTGCAATCCTGGGCAGTAATTCCTTTCCCTGGGAGCTTGTGAGCCCCAGCAGCGTGTTGATGCCCAAGTGCTCCATGGCATGGATGATAGCAATTGACCAAGAAACCGGATTCCACTCTAGAGGACCTTCAGTTGAAGAAATATCAATGATCTTTTGAACACCATAATACGCCAAATGAGATTTGAATTCAGCACCACTGCCATCGAGTAAGAAGGCATAAAGCTCATGGCAATCGTCGCGAGCAGCCGCAATAACGCCGAAATTTGTCTTTTTTAACTCGCCATCTTTAATTTCTATAAGAATGCCTATCTTTTCCATAATCTATCAACACTGCAGACAGCGCTATAAAACCTTTGCTTCTTCACGCAGGACCCGAATGAGCTGCATTACCACCTCTTCCGGCTGCCCCTTCAGTTCTTTTGAACTACGCTCTTCAACGGCGGGTTTTAACTCAAGTATCTCAATACTACTCATAGGTTTTTCAATAGCTAAGCTTTCCAAATCAATTATTTTCACTTCCTTTTTTTTAGCCTTCATGATTGCCGGTAAAGTGGGATAACTTGGCTTGTTCAACCCTTTACTTGTTCCAATAACGCAAGGAAGAGGCATATCTATTATTCCTCTTGCGTCTGCCTCCATCTCACATTCCACCAAAACCCGCTCCTGGTCCAATGAAAAAGCTATCACGTTGGACGCAACCGACATATTCAAAGCAGCTGCAAGTCTGTACATCGTTTGAAACCCTTCATTGTCTATGGATGCCTTGCCGGTAAATATAATATCCGGTTTTCCATCCTGGCCAATGGCCGCCTTAAGGGCCCTGGATGTAATGACGCTGTCGGCTCGAATATTGGTTTTGATTAGTATTGCGCGGTCAGCTCCCATGGCTAAAGCGGATCGAAGAGTATTGATGGCGTCTTTCTTGCCCACGCTAACGGCAATCACCTCGGAATCGCCAACCTGCTTTTTAACTCGAACAGCTTCCTCCACTGCATGTTCATCATACGGATTCAGTATAAAGTTGATCGATTCATCGAACTGGTTTTTCCCCTTAATGGTAATTTTTGCCGCCGAGTCTGGTACATGTTTTACACAAACACAGATTTTCATACCCGCTTCCTGTCAGTATTTTGTGTATTGTTTAACTTCTCAACTAAAAATTCAAACAGGACTCCGCCCATAAGGACGTAGCCCTGGTTTTCAAATCATCCCCTATGTTTTTCACCGAGACTAAGTATAACGTAACCCTGAACGGTGAACTCTGAACCTGTGAACCCCTACAGTATAACTATCCGTTGACAGAAAAGCTGCTGTCGTAGTTAATTTCACGTTTGCGTGAGAAAAAACCCACGTTGATGGTGCGCCCAATATGGCGTAGAGTGAATTGAAAAGGATCTTCGTCATGATCAAGCCCCTTCTCGCAAGCGTCAATTAATCTCGCCATCATAACGCCGACCACCGGGGCGTTTTTGTATTGGTTACCGCTGGTTCCTATAGCCATGTAAAATCCCTTCATGTCTGATTTATCGTAGATTGGAATCCAATCGTCGGAGCAGTCATAAAGATCACATATCCCCCGAGGCTGATTTGGAATCTGCATGCTCGGCACACGCTTGGCACACCGGTAGGTTTGGGCTTTCCATTGGGCATCCGTGAGTTGATTGTCCCGTCCGTGTCCTCCCTTACCGGCATAAAATTCATCAGGGTCCACCCACTCACGGGTGTCACATTCCGGATCCTCACTGCCGATGAGGAACATGTTACCTACTTCCGGGCGGTAATAGCAACCGAGGTCACCATCAGATGTTTGGTAGCCGTTATTTAAATAATCGTATCCTTCTGGAGACGGACAGTGCATCACTTCATGCCGCAGGGCCTTGGTCTTGATATTGCATCCTTCATAAACACCTTTGGCCATTTGATTGATCTTATAGGAATGAGGGCCTGCCACATTGACGACCACCGGTGCATCGATTTGAGTCCCGTCCTTAAGCATTACACCCAGCACCTGGTTGTCTTGGCTGCGAATTTCGACGACCTCGGCGTTAAACATAAATTCACCGCCTTTGGCTTCGGCAGCTCTCATGATATTATGGACCGATAATACCGGATCATTGACATAACCGCCTTCCGGGGAAAAAAGTGCGCCTTCAAGAATTTTAGCCGGCTTGTCAAAGAACTGGGGATCCTCGGGGCGCGTTACAGGCCAGAACTCGTGTAAATCATATACCGGTACCATTTCCTTGATTTTTTTATTGTCCCATTCTTCATAGGTAACGCCGACAGCGTCGTAGTGCTTTTTGACTTTTCGCCAGTCGTGACCCTGGGATTTAAGAAGAATGGAACCGGTATTCATAAACCTGGCCAGGCCTTTCTCATCTTTTACGCGACCCAGATAATTCTCCCAGTCCAGCCAGTAGTTGAAACCCTCATAGGCTATGGCCACACCATCCTCAGTCGAATAATGGGCCCGGACGATGCCGCAGGATGCGGCGGTGGACCCTGTACCGGCATCGGACAATTTATCGATGTTCAAGGTCTTATAGCCCATCTTGCAAAGCTCATAGGCTATGGAGGCACCGATAATACCCGCTCCGATAATAATGGCATCGTACTTTTTATTCATTATAAAACCTCCTGTTTGATTCCGGATTTCTGAATGCTAACTTGTTTCCCCCGAACTCCTGTTTCATTAACCCCACAACTCATTGAGCCAGTTGATTAAAACGTTCTCACCGGCAGGACGCAGTCCAAATTCTGCCCCTGCTTCAAGAATCGACGCAATCATATCCCTGGCATATCCCCTGGAACAGGTAAAAAGAATACCGGATCTCTCCGGAGTTTTTCCCAGTATTACAATTTGGCAGGGTATATGCGAAAACGGTCCTTGCAGTAAAAACGGTGTTTCCTTTAGGGGATCAAGAAAATAGAGAGAAGTTAATTTTTCCGTTATTGAAAAAATATCTTTACCGAATAAAGCCAAAAACACAGTCGTATCGGTTACATCAGTAAAAGCGGGATTATCGGGGACATCCAGTTTTGCTCCTGATAGATGCCATATCGATACCTGGGTCCGGTTCATGCGATTTATGAGAATTCCATTTTTAAATACGCATTGGCCAGGGGACTCCGGTACATTTATACCCCAGGTCTGAATTTTCGAAATATCCACGTCCT
>JAUWMY010000353.1 GCA_030612945.1 Desulfobacteraceae bacterium | reverse complement strand
GAAAGACTGATCGAGTATTCGGTGCGAATCATAAAGATCGTTGAACAGTTGCCAAATACCAGAGCAGGCAACCATGTTGCGGGCCAATTGTTAAGATCGGGAACTTCAGCTTATCCAAATCATGGTGAAGCCCAGGCAGCGGAGTCCCAAAAGGACGAATGAACATCGAACATCGAACGTCCAACATCGAACGTTGAATGGGAAAAAGCGTGTACCACTAATTAAAAAACCTGAACTATTAGATGATATTTCACAGGAAACAGAAGAATTAATTAAGATTTTCGTTACGAGTATCAAAACGGCTGAAAAGAAACGGAAATAGTCATTCAAGGTTGGACATTCATCTTTTTATTTCGATGTTGGACGTTCGATGTTCGATGTTGGATGTTCATCTCTTGAAATAAGCCTGTACGGCATAAATGCAACCTGTGAATGTTTGCAAAAGGAGGTATAGTCATGTCAAAAGTTTTACTAAAGAATATCGGGGCCTTGGTGAGTGGCAACATTGATGAACCGATTCTCCAGGCAGATGCTATCTGGATAGATGAGGGTGTGATTAAAAAAGTGGGCAGCCTTCAGGATATGGATGAAAGTAATGCGCAGATGGTTATCGATTGCAAAGGAACGACCGTGACACCGGGGCTAATTGATTCTCATTGTCATACAGTGCTGGGCGATTTCACCCCTCGGCAGAACCAGATGGGCTTTCTTGAAAGCGAACTGCATGGGGGTGTCACCACCATTATTTCAGCGGGCGAAGTTCACTTGCAGGGAAGACCCAAGGACCCGGCAGGCACCAAGGCCCTGGCTATACTGGCGGCCAAATCGTTCAATAATTTCAGGCCGGGTGGTGCCAAGGTCATAGGCGGTTCATTGATCCTTGAAAAAGGACTTACCAAAGAAGACTTTAAAGAGATGGCCCGGGAGGGAGTGCGTACAGTGGGCGAAATTGGATTGGGGAGTGTGAAGAGCCCGGAGGATGCAGCACCAATGGTTAAATGGGCCAAAGAGGTAGGCATGACCGTTATGATGCACACCGGGGGAACCTCCATACCGGGGAGCAGCATTGTGACCGCGGATATGGTGATAAGGACCGATCCTGAAATCGTCTCCCATCTCAACGGCGGGCCTACGGCCATTCCCATGGACGAAGTAAAGAAACTAATCTATGAAACCCAGCTCGCACTGGAAATTGTCCATTGCGGAAATCCCCTGGTGGCCGTGGAGGCCGGAAAAATGATAGTAGATGCAAAGGCTATGGACAGGGTGATAATCGGAAACGATGCTCCCTCCGGCACTGGTGTTATTCCCCTGGGTGTTCTGAGGGTCCTGAACCTGCTTGCCAGCCTTACGCCAATCAAGCCGGAAGAAGCCCTTTGCATGGCAACGGGAAACACGGCACGAGTGCACAAATTGAACCGCGGCATCATTGCCGAGGGCAGGGAAGCGGACCTGGTTATAATGGACACACCTATGGGATCTGTTGGGGAAGATGCCCTGTCTGCAATTGAAGCGGGGGACAACCCCGGAGTGGCCATGGTACTGGTGGATGGGGAAATAGTGGTTTCCAAGAGCCGGAATACGCCACCGCCAGTCAGGACACCGGCTGTGGTGAGGGGATCTTAAAATTGACTATTTTCGCCTGCCCTGGCGCGCCTTTCGTGTAAAATGCTGCTGTCGCTGATATACTTGGGATGTTAAGTTGTATGGCTCAATATTTATATGTCAGGTCTGGGCCAGGGATTGACTATTGACTATTGATTGTTGAAAGACCCTTAACAATGTTAATTTAGAACGCTAGTTTTGTGGGGCTACGGCTCCCATTACAGGCCGTTGGGATTATCGAATTTCCAGTTTCCAGTTTTCCCGCTTTCCTTTCGTTAAAGACGGGATCTCCGCTATGCTCCGACAAGTTTCTCTTAGCAACTGCGACAAAACTTTTATGAAGATCGTATGCCTGATTACTCTAAAAACTTTATGTTAGAAATTATATGATAGTTGACCTTGAAAAATGTACCGGATGCGGATTTTGCGTCAGGGATTGCCCTGTTGGTGCTGTTCGCCTGGTAAAGAAAAAGGCGGTCATTAAAGAGAGTTGCACTGACTGTGGTGCATGCATCCGGGTTTGTGATCCGGGGGCCTTGGTACGCGAGGATGTGCCAGCCGCAGGAGCGGTTCAGTGTGATGCCTGCCCCATCGTATGCTGGATCAAACCCGGATACATTGGTGCCTGCCATCGTTATAAAAACGAAGATAAAAAGCTCGTGCGTGTCACCCCGCTCCATACCTATGATATGGTTTCTGATGTTGTGGGACCGGATCCAATTGAAGCCATACGCCGGCCCTTGATTACTGCAATTGGCGCGGGGACTACCTATCCGGACTGCAAGCCGGCGCCGGCTATTGTCAAGGGCAAGAAACGAGATGTGGATGTTGTCACCGTTGTGACTGAGGCACCTTTGAGCTACAGCGGCATCATGGTCAAGATCGATACTGATGTCCCTGTAGGAGAAGAGGGTGCGCCTGTGCTTATTGGTAAGAGAAAGGTGGGCATGGTGGTCACCGAGCAATACGGCTCTAAGATGTTGTCTATTGGTGGGGTAAATCTCCTTACCGGCAAGGACGGTTTTGCGGTGGCCAGAACTATCACAGATATTGCCAACCAAAAACCGGTTAGGCTGAAAATAGAAGGGGGCAGCAAGATTGAAGTTCAAGTTGGTCAGACCCCCATCATCAATGGCCAGCGGCCCGATAACATGAGGGTTGGATGTGGGAGCGCCACACTGGGTCTTTTCGCCCCACTACTACTGGAATCAGCCGATGAGGTGATTATTCTCGACTCCCATGTTACGAGTTTGATGAGTGAGCATGCTGCCGGACGATTCGTGGGCGCAAGGCCTTCAGGCGTTAAACTGAAATTCGAACAGAGTACTCCCGGACGCTACTTCGGCGACCACGGGGAAGGATGGGGAGGCACATCCATCATCAAACCCGTTGATGTCATTACCGGGATTGACTGTACTGTTGCGCGGGTGGGCATGAGAATTCTGATCACCGAGACAACCGGTCAGAAGGGTGTTATGTTTGAGCTTAATGATGATGGCAGTCTCGTGGAGATACCGATATCGGAGAATGCCAGAAAGGCATTGAAGGCCATATCTTCCAGTTGCGAACCTTCCTTAGTATCAGCAATCTATATGGGAGGCACCGGAGGGAGCGCCAGGGCGGGTGTGACTCTTTATCCTGTGAAGCTGACACAGGCCGTACATGCGGCCAAGGCCAATCTCACTGTTGGCGGAGCCCCTGTTTTCGTTTTGCCTGGTGGGGGGATCAATTTTTTGGTGGATGTGGGAAGGGTTAAGGCCGGCTCTTTCTACTGGACTCCCACGCCTGCCACTATATGTCCCATTGAGTATACAATGGAGCTTAAGGACTATGAGGAAATGGGGGGGCACCTGGAGGCCATGAGGCCGTTTACAGCCAAAAAACCGATCTCGGTAGTAGACTAATACCTAAAGATGCCGTTAGACCATTTAAGAAAAACATTTGACAGGATAACAGGATAAACATGATACAAAATTTGTGAATTAGAAAAGCTTAACCCGCCCTACAAGATGATAAATTTCAGTGAGTTACTCTTCTAATCGCACAGGTTTAAAAATTTGGTTAGTTACCTTATTGAAAAAAAATAGCGTGGTTTGACGCTTATAGATCTTCGCAGATGAATTGATACTTGACTTAGCGACTTATGATATGATATTCTATCAATAAAATTCATTAAATCAAATGAAATTAAGGATAGAGTATGATTTCCTGTCGTGGCAGACCATTATCGCCAGAAACAAA
>JAUWMY010000176.1 GCA_030612945.1 Desulfobacteraceae bacterium | reverse complement strand
AGAAGCTATTTCCAGCGGTGTGATGTATTCTCGGGATCCAGGCAACATTCGCAATAATGTGGTTCTTATCAATGCAGTCTGGGGTCTTGCCAAATCGGTTGTTGACGGCACTGTATCCCCTGATCTTTTTGTGGTTTCCAGGGAGTTACCAGGACAGATTTTAAAAAGGGAGATTCATAGCAAGGATCAGAAATTCGTATGTTTTCCCGAAGAGGGGGTATGCAGGATGGCATTAGTAGGTGATGAGAAAGATGATCCTTCCATCACAAATGATCAGGCCCTGTTCCTGTCAGGGTTGGCTGCTCGTCTTGAAGACCACTATGGATGCCCTCAAGACATTGAATGGTCGATTGACAAAAACGGTATTATCAAAATTCTGCAAAGCAGGCCTTTAAGACAATTAGACTCAGAATCAATAGTCATCGAAGAAGTGTTTGACATAAAAGCAGAGCAACCCATTATCTTGAAAGGTGGCGTGACAGCCAGCCCTGGCGTGGCCAGCGGACCAGCCTTTTTGGTCAATACAACGGTAGATGTGCTTCGGTTTCCTTCTGACGCAATACTAATTGCGCAGCATGCTTTACCCAGATGGGCCTCACTTTTAAGCCGCGCAGCAGCAGTAGTAACCGATCGTGGGGGGGTTGCAGGACATCTGGCAACTGTTTCAAGAGAGTTCAATCTTCCTGCCCTTTTTGACACGCTTGAGGCCACGAACAAAATTAATACTGGTGATATTATCACTGTTGATGCTGACGGAAAAAAAGTCTATAAAGGAAGAGTGGAATCTCTGTTGAAAGAGGCCACCATAAAACGGAAGAGCATCATGAAGGGAAGCCCTGTCTATAATACATTGGAGAAGGTCCTCGAACATGTTGTCCCTCTCAACTTAACCGACCCGGATGCCAAAAATTTTCGCCCTGAAGAATGTCGGACATATCATGATATTACCCGCTTTTGCCACGAAAAAGCGATAAAGGAGATGTTCAATTTTGGGAAGGATCATCATTTCTCAGAGCGTTCCAGCAAGCAATTGGTCTGTGAAGTGCCTATGCGGTGGTGGGTCATTGATCTTGAGGATGGATATAAAGAACAAATTGATAGCGAGACGGTCAAACTTGAAAACATAGCATCAATCCCGATGCTGGCCCTGTGGAAAGGTATTATAGCGGTACCATGGAAAGGCCCCCCTCCGGTTGACACAAAGGGATTAGCATCGATTATGTTGCGCTCTACAATGGATCCCTCTCTGGGTGTTACGAGACGATCTCGTTATGGTGAAAGAAATTACTTCCTGATCTCAAAACATTTTTGCAACTTAACCTCCCACTTTGGATATCATTTTTCAACCATAGAGACATTTTTGACTGAACGGCCTAAAGAAAATTATGTAAGCTTGAATTTTAAAGGAGGCGGTGCAGATTACAATAGGAGAGTGGGCAGGGTTGTATTTATTGAGCGTATATTAAAAGAATTCGGTTTCGGGGTTAATATCAATGGAGACTGCATAATAGCCCGCCTGGAGGGACATGATCAGGATTTTTCAATAGAACGACTCAAAGTACTCGGATACCTCACTGTTCATACAAGACAACTCGACATGATTATGGCTAACCATGCTAGAGTAAACTATTATATAGATCAGATGTTGAATGAAATATATTCTTTTGTTTCAGTGTGAGTCAAATTGCGGTAATAAGTAATATTTCCAAATGTAAACCCCAACGTTGCAGAAATATTTGGTCCAAAAGCGCTTCGCTCGCTCTATATCAGGCCATCAAGAAACGATTGCCCATTTTCAAGACCTCACCGTATGTTCAATACGCTTTCGTCCTTGAAAATGATCAATCATCCCTTGCTGCCCCAATCTATACCGTTTTGAACTCAAATTTTATGCAACGTTAGGGTAAACTTGGGGTGAAGTGGTATAGAGACTACCTGTAGAGAGAAAATAGAAAGACAAGGAGGTAAAATAATGCAAAAGCTTAGAGTACTGGTGGTCGATGATGAGATTGATTTTCTCGAAGCATTTGTTGATCGCTTGAAGATGCGAGACATTGACGTAATCGGAGTCGAAAGCGGGGAAAAGGCCATTGAATTCCTGGATAAGCAAAACTTTGATGTAGCCATCCTGGATGTGAAGATGCCGGGTATGGACGGTATAGAGACCTTGCGGGAAATGAAGAGGAAGATGCCACTCATGGAGGTAATTATGCTGACAGGCCATGCCTCGGTTGAGTCGGGAATTGAGGGAATGAAACTTGGGGCATATGATTACATCATAAAACCGGCAGATATAGACGAATTGATGGAGAAGATGCGAAAGGCCCACGAAAAAAAGTCGATTCATGAAGAAAGGATTCACCACGCCAGAATCAAGGAATCAACTGCTCATCCGCGTCGGGTTCTTGATATTATGAAAGAAGACGAGAAATAGATTTTATATAGAAGTCCCTCGCAATTTATCCTTTCCTGACTCAATTTGAACTTAGTCGTTCAAGTAAAAATAACTTACACATCTTGGTTGTCCTTTTGCTTGCCTCCTTAATAGGCTGAATTCAATATAAGAATACTCTTAGGACATTTTTCAATCAAAGGAAGTAAAACATAATGAAAAGCGCAGCAATCGCTTTGATTTTGGCCGTTGCACTTTCCAGTTTAGCATTAGCCACAGACTAACTAAACCCGTCCTGTGACGGCACTTTAAAAATAGTGGGGGAAGATAAAAAGCCCTATCGAATTGCCAAAATCGAATACAAACCTTTCCAATCACAGCACTAACCAGTTGCGTTTCCGGCCGATACCCTGCACGGTTGGTGCTTTGTGTCCTGCGGGTCACGGATTCATTCGTCAAAGGACCTCTTAATCGCTATAGGGTGTGCTATAGGGTGTTACATGAATCACGTCTGTTTTGACTTCTTTGACTCCAGGTATTTTTTTCACAATTTTCTCAATATCATCTATCAATGCGCGCTCTTTGGTAACCGGAGCCTCTGCCTTTACTTTTACGACTCCATTTTGAGCAGATACTTCAATCCCAACTTTTATTTCCATTAACGCAGCCTTAACTTCAGCTGACAGAAGTAGATCATCCATTGCCCTTTTGGAATCAGGTGTCGTTTGGAAATGCTTCAATTCCGCTGTATGACAAATAATGTCTACTGCGTCATCAACCGTGATTTTGTGGATATGGAGGACAAGATCATATAAGCCTGGATCCCGTGTGTCGATACCATAAAGGATTTGACTCCATTTTCTTCGCTCCTCGTCGTCCTTTTTCAGTATGCTTAGAGCCTCTTCCCTACTTATTCCTTCTTGTGCCATTTCAAGCTTCACACGGTCCTGGATATCCGCAATGATTCGGCATTTGACCACATGGGATATGTCTTTTACAAAGAAATGACCTGCCAAGCCATGATAGACGACATTGTCTGTGTTAAAGCATCGCAATAGGGCCAACTGGATGTAGGCAATATATTTCTCCTTCCCATAGGTAAAGCTGTTCAAAATTGAAGGGGCATCGTGAATAGCACGAACGAGCTTTATCTTAGGGACATTGAATTCTTCAGAGGCCTTCAGGACAATATCCCTAGAGATACACTGATAACCCAGTCTTTGGGCGACCTTTTCTGCCACTTCCTTTCCCTTGCTGTATGATCCTCTTGAAATCGTAATGATCGACATATTTGTCCTCCCTTCAAAGTTTCAAGAACCAAGGCAACACATCCGGTTTAAGAAGCCGGGAACAAGTCCAAAGGTTACCATGGCCGTTGTTACAATCGGTCCGAGTGCAGAAAACAAGAGGAGATGGTAGCTGCTTAGAGGACTTAGATCGAGGAGTCACTTATGAGTCTGAGAGCAGTCCCACTAGAACCCAGCCATTGGCACCTTCCCGACGCCACCTTTACGGCCCCCCTCCAAAGAAGGCTCAGAGGGTTAATAGTTCATGATGAAATTAGCAATATTTATTCTAAATATAAAATAATTAGATGTCCATTGTCAACTCTAATTTTGGGCAGTCTCCATGGGATATTTACGCTATCAACTTGTCGGTGTGAGGCAGAGCTTCGCTGAGGACTATATCTGTGGGGATGAGGGGCATGAATCTGGCTACGGACTGGCCTCGAATCGGAGGAAGGTTTTTTATAGACTGGTGCCTCTGGATATTCGATAAAGGGAAGGGCATAGCTTAATCATCCACAGCCAAGGTGGTGGCTATGTCTTAGGCCGCACCCGTGTGTGTAACTGCTCAAGCCATATGGACCAGGAAGCACAAGAAGCATAGCGGTCACCAGGCCGATCATCGGTATGCCTCCGAAAAAAAATGAAAAAAATTGCCGAGATTGTATTTTTTCTAAAAAAAATTTCGGAATTTTTCTAACTTTAGCTCTTCAGCAAGCCTGTTTGCAAACCCCGAAAAAGGCATGTGTCTGATTTTACAGGATTTAGTCAGATCATAATTCGATGGCATGCTTCATGCTGTTTAGATATTGCACAGCAGAAAACAGCATACTGCCAACGGACCACGGGCATTGCCAGAAAGGCAAAAAATGGATCTATTCAGCAAACTAAAAAAGATGAGAACACTGCTCATAGACGATGATGAGTGGATAAGAGATTCCCTGAGCCTATACTTTGAGGGCGAAGGATGTCATTTGCTAGCACTTGAGACGGCAGAAGAAGGCATTGAAGCACTCAAAGGTCAACACTATGACATTATCTTGGTCGATTACAGATTACCTGGAATGGATGGCCTGGAATTTCTCAAACGGATTCAAGACCCCTATCCACACACCAAGAAGGTGCTCATCACAGCCTATAGGAGTAAAGAGCTTGTTTCGAAGGCAATGAAGATAGGAATCGATGGTTTTATTGAAAAACCCTTCACTACCAGGAATATTGAAGAGGCCCTGTCCCGGTTGATCGCGAAGAGCGAATAAAAGGATCAGGACAGTGTCAAGTGTTCATAATCTTGCCGCCAGCCTTTTTCTCTGATATATTAAAACAAGTTTGAAGAACCCTGATAGGCGATTTTGTCCGAGTCAACAACCAACCGTAAAATGGGTAGCTTGAATGGTGACCCTAAAAGGGTCCAAATATGTAAATAAAATGAATTTAAATGACAAATGTCAAAGCCCAAATTTCAAATGAATGTCAAATGACAAATGCTAAAAAATATGCAACCGTTCAAGGGTTGAAAGCTCCATGGTTCACGGTTCAAGGTTAACTGATGTAAACTAAAACAACCCTGAACGCTGAACTGTGAACCTGACAACCTGAATATTTACAGATAAATGACTGATCGTTTTGGAAAACATTTTGACATTGGGGTTTTGGATTTGATTTGACATTTGGATTTTTTCATTTGAACTTTATTCCATAGGCCATCACAAATCACTGTCTAACACGTATAGCAGGGCTGGGACCATCCCGCTACTGCGGGGTGGTTTAAGGGATTAATTAATAAAAGATTTAAGGGAAATTCTAAGTCATGATCTGGAAACGAAAGCGTCTTGGTTTGGCCCTCGGGGGCGGCGGTGCACGGGGGATAGCCCATGTTGGGGTCCTGAGAGTATTCGAAGAGGAATCTATTCCGGTTGACCTAATCGTAGGCACCAGTATCGGTGCCATGGTGGGCGCAGCGTATGCGATCGGGCAAAACACACATGAAATGGAAAAAAGGATAGAAGAGTTTTTAAACAGCCCGACCTTTCAGGAGTCGGCTCTGAAGTCTGTTAAGGAAATTCATGATACCAGGAAGTCAGGCTTCACCGGAAAAATCCATGCATTTTTCAGGAGCCGCCTTTTATTAGCTCAATCCTTGTTCAGATTGGGGATGCTTGGAAGTGAAGAATTTCAGGCAATGATCGATTTTTTTGTTCCGGATATTCAGATTCAGGATACACAAATTCCTTATAGGGCCGTGGCAACAGATCTTGTGAGCGGTCAATCCGTTGTCATGTCCGAAGGACCCTTGCGCAGGGCCGTGATGGCCAGTTGCGCAGTGCCTGGAGCAGTGCC
>JAUWMY010000469.1 GCA_030612945.1 Desulfobacteraceae bacterium | reverse complement strand
TGCACTTAAAGGGCCTTTATTTATATACTCATCACTCAACCCGAATGAAGCGGCCAACTCCAGTTCATTGGTTTTACGATTGATCAGAAACAAAGAACATCCCTTGGTATCCAAAGCCGATTTGATGCTTTCTACCGTAATCAGAGCAACCTCTTCCGGGTCCTTGGAATGAGAGATTGCCTTCGTAACCTTAAGCATTGTTTCATAATTGATGAGTTGTTTTTTCATGATTTTCTCCTTTCTAAAAGATGTTAACTCATAAAGTTCGTTGCTTTTTTTTCAAAATAATCAGAACCAAGAGCCATCTTTACTCCTCCTTTGGATTCACGGTTAATCGAAACCCGAAATACAAAGGCAGAAAGACCCAAAAAGTGTCGGGGCAGTTGAGATAATCGATGATTTTAAGAAATGAAGGTCTTTGGACTCCCAACAGAAGATCCGAGGTTCTGTCAGGAGCAATGTATGTACATTTTGAGAGGGTACTCCATAGTGCAACCTCAAAATTGAGGTTAAAGGGTTGAAAGAAAAAGCTTGTTAGTATGAAACTCTTTTAAAAAAGAAAAGTCAAGGGAAATCTGTTTTAGGGGCTTTACCGATGATCTGGTTAATGCCGTACTGATCAATGCAATACTGTAAAATACGAGAACAATCAGAAGGTTGGCTATCCTTTTCCAGAAGAGTCTCATTTTTTACCTCCTGCTCCAATTTTTTCAGAAGAATTTCCTCGTATGCGCATGAACGTAATCGCCGATCTTCCTCATGCGTTCTACCGCCTCCCGGTTACGTGGACCCAACAATCCCAGAAATCGGAAGAGCCCCTTGTCTTTCATTCTCAAGGTCCCGAACTTAGATTTCCCAGTCAGAAGAGGTGATCAAACGTTACTTCCCCTTGTCTGCTTCGCTGGGCAGATGGAATGGTTCTTTTGGCAATTCGGATGCCTTGTCTTTCGCTGATTTGCCCATAGGTACCGCTTTAATCTGGGCCTCTCGCTCAAGTTCGATGGTCGCTTTGAGATAAGCCCCGTCTTCTACTGAGAAGCGTTTGGCTTTGATAACGCCGTTGAAGTCAGCATCCTTGGTAATAGCGACTTTATCCAGGGCCGTGATGTTTCCAGTCAATCGGCCGCTGACCGTCACGTTGCCGGCGTTGATTTCGGCATCCACATGGCCCTTGGGACCCACGGTGAGATGGTACTTCTCCAGAATAACACTGCCCTTCACTGTGCCTTCGATGACAAGGTCTCCTTCGCCTCGGATGTCGCCATTGATTGAAATATGCTCCCCAATTAATGTCTTTGCCGACGCAGAGACTGGCCTGTTTGTTGGCGTGATGGGAGGGGCTTCGGTCTTGAATTCTTCAGCCTTTGGTGTATCGCTTTTGGATTTTCCGAGCATGGTTTCTCCTTTCAAGAATTATAAAGGTTGAGTTTTTAATAACGGCTGTAAAGTACTGATGCTTCAACTGATCAATAGAAGTTTCATTCTGGTTGGACATTATCTATAACCGGAATGACTGGCTCCTGTATTGCAAAAAAAGCCCCTGAGAAAGGAGGTTAACTCAGGGGCAGGGGTTAAGGTTAGTAAAAAGTTACTGGTGTTTACAGGTAAATTCTCTAAAAAAAAGTTAGGCTGATCGTTAATCATCTACCTCGTTCATCCAAATAAAGGCTTCCCAAGATGCCGTTTTCTTCCCGGTGCAAGTCTCTCTATTTAGGTTAGGAAAGTGCCCGGACTTGAGATTCACGCACACCCGAGAAGCTTTTTTACCGAGCTCCTCATCAAGATATTTGCTCTTCGGGAAACATTTTATTTTTGTCAGAAAGACCATACCCGAGAGCAAGGATAAGCTTTCTCTTGGTCTCCACCCTGCAGCTCTTGCCTTTCTCTACCCTTTCAATTGTTAAGGGTGAAACTCCTGCTTTCCTGGCAAGTTCAGCTTTGCTCATGAGGAGTTTCTCTCTGATTTTCCTTATATTGTTAATACCTGATCCACCTTTGGATTATGGTTAATATCATTACCAGATGCAATCAAGTATAATTATACATATATTATAGTCTTTGTCAAGGTTTTTTATATAATTTAAATATATTTACATAATTTATTGCATATAGTACTTGAGAATTAAGATGATACAATATGTTGTGCTGGTGCTTTTCTGATGGAGATTTGTGAACTGAGAATATCCTTGTGGTTAGAATTCCCAACCCTTTTAGAAGTAGTAGTTGACTTTTATTCTGCGCAAGGGGTACAAATTACAAAATAGATAACAATAGAAAGGAGGATTTAAGATGATGAAAAAATTGGTAATTCTACTGTTTGTCGCTTTTTTTGCGACAATAGGGTTGACCGGGCCTGTCGAGGCCGCTGACAAGGTCAAGATAGGGTTTCATGCGCCACTAACAGGTTTTGCTGCATCGGACGGAAAGTCTGCCTCTGAAGGGGCAAAACTCGCGGTGGAACAGATCAATGCCGCAGGCGGAGTTGGAGGCAAGATGCTGGAGCTGGTGATTTACGATGACCAGGCAAAGGCATCACAGGCAATTCCCATTGCAAATAAACTTATAGGTCAGGACAAGGTCCCTGTCGGTGTGTCCGGCAGCTACTCCGGCCCGACTCGCTCCGCGGCCGGTGTGTTTCAGGATGCCGGGATTCCTTATATCTCAGCCTACGGCATTCACCCGGATATCACCCGTGCCGGTGACTACGTCTTCAGAACCTCATTTCTCGGCGAGATTCAGGGTCGGGCTGGGGCTAAGCTGGTGGGCGAGATCCTTGGTAAGAAACGGGTGGTCATGATTACGCTTCAAAACGATTTCGGCAAATCACTGGCCGCGGGTTTTAAACAGGCAGCCAAAAAGTTCGGTGTAGAGATCATCAATGAGTACCAGTACTCCATTAAGGACAGGCAATTTGGTCCCATTGTAGCCAAAGTCAAAGCAGACAAACCGGAAGCCATTTACGCCTCAGGATATT
>JAUWMY010000101.1 GCA_030612945.1 Desulfobacteraceae bacterium | reverse complement strand
GACACAATCTTGTTGCGGCCCACAAGAATGACCACGTGTTTGGGGCCGAATGTAATGCCTCCGATGCGGTTACCTATCATATCAAGGTTAACAAGTTGTCCCATTTCAGTAATCGCATTGGTTCCGGTGATAAAAAGGTCTACAAGGAGTGACCGTCTGCGCAGCTCTATCTTTTCTTCCCCGGAAAGGCTTTTATTGAAAGTGTCAAGGATTTCCATGTTCGGATTATCCTTTATGGAATTGTAGAGCCCGGTGGCTATGAAAGTCATGGACCCACCCCAGGAAACAGTCTTTGCGCCGGTCCTGGGAAGAATTTCCTCCTGCACAATCTTGCTTGCATCAGCGGCATTATCTGCCAGAAAGACCTCAAAGTTGTTATCTTCCAATGCCTTCTTGACGTCGCCCAGGCGCTTCTGCCAATAGTTTTCAACAGGTTTATCCATTTCGTTCTCCCTCTGTTAATATGCTATGTACTTTAAACGGTTATAATTTTAGCTTTCTAATGCCCTATTCCATACCCTTTCAGGTGAGTGTGTAAAGTGAACCCACACTGTTGAGTATAAAAGAGGCCGGAAATTCTTCAGAGAACCGCTTAATGGCCTTCCAGCCCGTGCAGTGCATCGGCACAAGCACCTTTGGCCCCATCTTTTTCAATTCATTGATGGTTTCTTCAATGATCGGTTCGAACGATGCCCCGGAGAGATGAAATCCTCCAAGGACCGCATAGACTTGCTCTATGCCGGTCGTTTTTCGTGCATACAGGATTGTGTTGATAATGCCTGCATGGCTGCAACCCCCTATGACCACAAGGCCTTTCCCTTTAAGGTTGATAACTAAGGCCTGGTCGTCGGATATGGGATCTTTCTCTAACTTGCCACCCCTTTCCATGAGTGCATTGGGCATACCCTTTTCAAACTCTGTAACACGTTCCACCTCTCCCGTTACCATGATCCTATCATCAGCGAGAAGGGACGGGGTCTTCTTTGCCATAAGCTCAATGTTTCGAGCCTCCAGATCCGCCTTTATCAAGGTTTGGGGAAAGAGTAGCTTGCGTCCATCATCGAGGCCAAGATACCGAGGCGCTATGAGGGCGTCCGGGTGAACCACCAGAGGGATGCGTTTGCCAATTCTATCAAGGAGTTGGTAAAGGGACCCTGTGTGGTCCATATGTCCGTGGCTCAGGACAATGGCTTCTATCCCGTCTGTATCCACTTCCAATTGCCCCAGATTGTGTGGGACGCCGATCTTGTTGTAGCCGGTATCAAAAAGGATAGTATGTTTTCGTTCTCCCTGATATACGGTGATGAGCAGTGAAAGCCCATGTTCTGCCAGAAGGGCGTCTGTGAGGATTTTTCCTCCCTTTGCATGCGGGGGACGGGTGACCACGTCTGTATCTTCCAGTAATACATCCACATAGTTGTCAATAATCGTCACGATCTCAATGCGGTCTACCTCTTTTAGTGCAACTGATAATTGATTCATTGCTATTACTCCTTTATGGTTTAGCTCTATATTTTGTCATTTTGTAACTACCCAGGTATATATTAGACAGGATAACCCCGCCATGCGCGGGGCAGGCATGGATTAACTTGATTTTTAATTCCTGTAAATCATCTAACTATCCTGATAACCCTTTCCTTGCTATAGGGGTAAGTGATTAGTTTAAACCCTTCTATTGTAATTTGGTTTAACCTACTCCCCCGATTGATCGGGGGTTAATTTGAATATTCGTTTCACATTTAAGAAAGACCCAAAGAAATTATATTAATTCCTTATTCGGGGTCTATCTATAAGGCATTTTACTAGGATATTTCTTTTGATTCACTGGATTATTACAATAATGTCTTGTTTGTGATTTAATTATAGTTTCATGTTTATCCATGCCTGCCCCGCGCATGGCGGGGTTATCCTGTCTAAAAAAGAGACACCTGAATAGTAACGTCATTTTTAACTTAGGCCTTGATGACTCTTAGATGAACGCATTCAACGTTTTCTGATCACAGTAAGCAGTTGGTAACGATCTCTGCCACATCCATGACCTTTAACCTATCATCCAATTGCTCTATTTTCACCGCATCATCAAGCATCTTGGCGCACTGGGGACACGCCACCGCGATGATCCCGGCGCCGGTATCAAGAGCTTCCCTTACCCTGATTCTGCTGGGGCTATCTTCACCCCCGCCCAGGATATCAGTGAAGAAATTCCCGCCCCCGCCTCCACAGCAAAAAGCATTCTCTCTACTTCGATCCATCTCCACGAGCTCAATGCCCGGGATGGCCTTTAAGATCTTTCGCGGGGCATTATATTCGCCATTGTGTCTCCCCAGGTAACAGGGATCGTGATAGGTAATCTTGTCATTTAATCCTTTTAAAGGTATCTTGCCGGACTGAATCAATGGAGCTAAGATCTGGGTATAATGATAGACCTCGAATTCGCCGTCCAGGGCCGGATAATCTTTTTTAAAGGTATTAAATGCATGGGGATCCAGGGTGATGATTTTTTTTACGCCGAGGTCCCTGAATAATGCAATATTCTTCTCGGCCAGAAACTGAAACAGACCTGCCTCTCCGAGAGTACGGACCTCGTTTCCGTCACAGTTCTCTTTATCCCCAAGGATTCCTATGGAAAGCCCGGCCTTTACAAGCAGATTGCCCACTGCCCTGGCGATCTTTTTGCCTCTTTCATCATAAGAGCCGACACAGCCAATATAGAAAAGATATTCCTGGTCCTTATAGGTTTCAACAAGGGTTCCCTCTGCCCATTTTCCCCTCTCACTGGCAGGCTCCTTATAGGGATTACCATTGATGTTTATGTTTTTCAGGTAATCTCTTACAGGAGGTGGTATGATGCCGTCATTGACCATTTCCTCCCTTGCCGAGATAAAGATATTGACAAGGTCCTCACTGAATGTAAATACGCAGTGCTCAACACAGTTGGCGCACGTGGCGCAGGAGAAGAGGATTTCCTGAAAGCGATCGCTGTTTTTTATCTCGCCATTAAGCCAGGCCCTGATCAGCCACATCCTGCCGCCGGGCGAATAGGTTTCAAACCTGAATTTCCGGTAGGTCGGACAATTAAAATCAGTATAATCGCTGGTGAATTTACAGTAACCGCACCTGAAGCACCTGTGAACAATATCCGCGTATTTCATCTTTAGATAACCTCCCAGTTTCCGGGATTCATAATACCATTGGGATCCAGGTTTTCTTTTATCATTTTCATAATACCAAGGGTATTGGGGTCCATTTTCTCCATAGCCATTTTCTGCTCATCTACGGTGGCCTTCCAGAATACACCTCCGGCTTCGAGAGCAAATTCACTCACCTCGTGCAATGCCTTCCTGGTCCTATCCATCATGTCAGGGTCTGCCCGGTTGAATGTGAAGGCAAAACCATACATCATGGCGTGACTTCTCCCGATGATCCTTGCCATACCTGAGTATCCAAGATCATATTTTTCGGCCAATTCCACTATCTTGTGAGCGCATTCAGGATATTTTTCTACCATGATGATAGGGCCTGAATATTCAAACCCCCCACCCTTTTTTACATCTGCGAACCTGCTGACACTCCGCTGAGGCATCTCTAAAAGCGTCGGCTTCATAACAGGCGGTACTCCCATGAACCCGCCGTCTTTGCTCTTTATAAATCTGTCCAAGGAATACCAGGTCATTTTTCTCTTAAACTCAAGTTCCTCATCTGTATCTCCGGTTATAAATATGGCGATGTGGTGGTTGTCTTTGAATATCATAGGCTTTGGCTGGGCGAATATGTTGATGTCTTCTACCATCTCCGTGTGGGTAAGCTCGTATACCATATCAGGGACAAGGTCTTCCCTGTCGGTAATAAATATCTCCACGTCTCTCATCTTTTTCTTTGGATAAAGCTTCACCGCTACTTTGGTAATGATACCGGTTGCCCCAAACCAGCCTAAAAACAGTCCGGTCAAGTCAGGCATAGGCGCCCCTTTTGAAAACCAGTCAGGGGACATTGAACATGAACCGATCTTGCAGACCTCACCGGATGCCAGGACAACTTCTAATCCGGAAATCATGTCAGAATTGAAGCCATACTGCTGTGTCAACCTGCCCTGTCCATGGATCATCACATTTGCCGCTATTGTTGCCGTTGCCGGGGAGTCAGGCATACTGTGTCGTAGCCTCGGATAGTTTTTCTCTAAGTATGCCTTTAGTAAACCTTGTGAGGTTCCTCCCTCAACGATTACATGTCTCGCCTTTTCATTGACCTTCAATATCCTGTTCATCCGTTTCATATCCATGACGATTCCCCCTTTAAGGGGAATTGTGAGACCGGTCAGCGCAAGGCCTGCCCCCATGGGGACGAGCGGGATCTTTTCCCTGCTGGCAAGCCTGGCGATCTCCTGTATTTCCTCCACACTCTTCGGGACGACCACATAGTCCGGTTTGTGGGGGGGCATCAAACCGGGATCTCGGGCATAAAAATAGGCCTCCTCAGGCTGATTGGAAAAATAGGCTTCCCCCACGATCATGGCAAGTGAATGGGCTATGTCATCCATATTGTTCTCCCTCTTTCCTACATTTCGCCGATGGCCATCTTGCAGAGGTGGATCAGGTGGATCGGTTTTATCCCTCTTTTGGCCACTTCAGCTCCAATAGAACTTTGACATGCCGGGCAATTAAAGATGCAGTACTGGGCACCATGCTCTACCATGTCATCTATGTTCCGTTTCTGGACGTCGTGTGCAAGGTCATAGCCAAAAGCCATGGCATAAATCCCTCCACAGCAAAGGGCATTTTCTCCCTGATACTTTCTTTCAATTAGATCAACGCCAATAAGTTCCATGATATCAGCTACAAAATGGTGTTGGTCAGAAGAAAGTCGAGACGAACAGGGCCTCTGGTAGGCAGCCCTGATATTCAACGGTTTGATGAAGTCTTTTAATTCTTTCAATCGGTTATACAGATATTCAAAGTAGTGAACCGATTTGAACGGAACCTCTATGCCGTAGGCCGGGGCAAGGTGGGCAAATGCGCCGTAACACTCATCATGAACGAAGATAACCTCTTTGACGCCGAGTTTCCTGAAGTTATCTACAACCTTGGGCAATCTTTCCTTTATTATGGAGGTATTGGCAAAATGTATGTAAACTACATTGCAAAAAAACTCCTGGCCAAAAATATAAGAGGGCATGACATCTTCAAAGAGCTTCCCTTTGACCCACTGCAGGAATTCCGGCATGAAACCGAAGGAAAGCACCCTTTCTTTAACATCTCCCAGCCTGTACTTCCCCTGAGGTTCACCTATATTGATCCACTGTTTGGTGATGGCCCTTGGAGAAGTCAATATCCCCTTTTCCTCTCTCCTCTCCGTAATAAGATAGAAAGGGTGATTTCCCCTTTTGCAATACTCCTCACATGCGTAACATGTAACGCAATCCTGCAGCACAAAGGAGTCCTCTCCTTGACCTATCTTAACCATCTCTTCAACGGCCGTTTTTTTCTCTACATCCAGATATTGACACTTAACGAGACAATCGCCGGTGGGACAGGTCTTACATAGATTTTCGTCGAACTTAAGTTCATACATGCTCTACCCTCTTAGGCGGTTTCGTAACCGTTCACAGGTTCAGGGTTCAACGTTTCCCGCTAAAAGCGGGATTAAAAATGCTCATTTTCCCAAGTAATTCCCAATTTAGCTCCAAATTTTGGATTAGGCCTGACGAAGCTGACGCTTTTCTCATAAATGCCTATGCACTTTAGTCCTAATTGCGACTGTCCACCGAATTGGATGATCCCTTGGGGAGTATCACTATGAAAAGCGGAGTTACTGAGTCATCATAACGCATCACGGTGACCTCAAGATAACGAGTTCAGGTTTCCTAACGGTTTAAGCCGTTGTTCTGAAACAAAAAACAGGAATTTATGCTCTCCTCATCATTGAAAACCGACATGCCGGGTGGGGTTATGAAAATCGTAATCTTATTTACTTTCAAAGTGTAAAGTTAGGAGCTAAATGCATAAGCATTTTCTCATAAATACGTAACCCAAATGCACTCCGTGGACGAGAATTGAACCTCGAACCCCTGAACAGCTACAATTATAGATATATGAAGGCCTTCTTGTGTGTCAAGACCAAAGCCGATTTCCAATTTGACATTATGGAGGTTGTAGCATAAAAACATTCAAAGATCGAGACAGATCCAGAAAGTTTAAACCCGTGAACGGTTACAAGATGAGGTAGGAGGCACTATGGATACATTCGGCCAACTAATTGATATTGTGGGTAAAGACAGGGTATCCGATAGCCAGGAAGAACTCTTTATCTATTCTCGTGATCCAGGGGCACAACCCCCCCGGCAGGTCGATTATGTTGTCATGCCAAAAACGGTTGAAGAGGTAAGAAAAATAGTACTTCTCGCCAACAGGGAGAAGATCCCCATCACACCCCTCGGAGGTGGCTTTACGTTGTCGGCCCTGGTCGTTCCTAACAGAGGGGGAATGGTCCTGGACATGAAACTTATGGACCGGATCATAGAGGTCAATGAGATCAACAGATACGCATTGATTGAACCAGGGGTATCACAGGCTGCCCTGCAATCTCATCTCAAGAAACACCATCCCAATCTCCAGCACTCTACCCCGGAGGCACCCCCCACGGTAACAGTGGTAGGAAATGCCCTGATTCAGGGGCACGGGCATATATCACCAAGATACGGTATCAACTCCGACATGATTAACGGCATGGAAGTGGTGCTGCCCACCGGTGAAGTATGCAAGATAGGATCCTGTTCTGTCAGTCCATCTTGGTTCACCAGAGGTCCCCTTCCGGATCTACCAGGTCTGTTTATCGGCTGGTATGGTACAACCGGAATTGTGACGAAACTATCCATGAAGCTCTATCCCAAACCGGAATATCGAGATGTCCTTGCCTTTTCCACGGATGACGTCGATCTCATTCCGGAAGTGATTTTTAAGGTGACCCAACTCGATTTGACGGAGGATTTTTTTCTCATAAGCCAGGAGAAGCCTGACTGGATGAATCATGTCTTTTTTATCGTCATCATTTCGGGCCATTTTGAGGAAGAACTTGAGCTCAAAAAGAGTATTTTCAAGAAGTTATTCAGGGAATTCAAGGGAGAGGAGAGGGTCAAATTAGTCAAAGACCTCCATCCTGCCCTTAGAAAGAGATTCCTGGATGTACCTCCTTTGGCAGCCCTGGCCGCGGATTTCAGGAAAGGAGGCGGGTTTGAGTATACTGGAGCCATATTGCCCATAGACAAGGTCCCGGAAGCATGGAAAAAAGGCATTGAAATTTCACACAAGCATGGAATGATCTGTTCCTATGTTCATCAAGTCTTGCTCGGTCACAGCGTTATGTTCGGGTTCAATTATTCTTTTAACAGGGCGGACGAAAAAGATATTGAAAAGACGAGAAAGGCCCTCGAGGAATCAAATCAGCTAACACTCGATCTGGGGGGAATGATCTGGAAGGGGGAGGTAGGGGCACAAAGGTTGACCATGGAGAAGATGGATCCAAATACGGCTCAACTCATACAGAAGATAAAGAGGCTTTTAGACCCCAATGGAATTATGAATCCTGGCAACTGGGAGATCGATACAGGTGGAAGATAGGGGCGGTTTCGATTTCTCCTGGCTAAAAAAAGGGGGCCTCCTGGTGCTCGGGGTAACAGGAGGTATTGCAAGCGGCAAGACCACAGTCGCAAACATGTTGCAGGAACTGGGGGCCCCCATCGTCTATCTTGACCTGATCGCGAGACAGGTTGTGGAGCCTGGGAAACCTGCCTGGAAAGAAATAATCGGATATTTCGGAGACGAGGTG